>NZ_JBHXNW010000027.1:0-53453 GCF_042717365.1 Streptomyces sp. NPDC058534 | reverse complement strand
CCCGTGGTCCCAGGAAGACCGGACGCCTGGCTGCCCCCGCCGCGCACTCGCACGCTGGACGGCATGACGACCACACTGATCACCGGAGCCAACAAGGGCCTCGGCTTCGAGACGGCCCGCCGCCTCGTCGCCGCCGGCCACACCGTGTACGCCGCCGCCCGCGACCCCGAGCGCGGACGCCGGGCCGCCGAGACACTGGGCGCCCGGCCGCTCGTCCTCGACGTCACCGACGACGCCTCCGTCGCCGCCGCCGTGCGGACCGTCGCGGCCGACGGCGGGCTCGACGTCCTGGTCAACAACGCCGGCATCGAGCCGCGCGGCGAACACAACGCGGTGACCGGCGCGGACGGCACGACCGCCGACCTGATGCGCACCGTCTTCGAGACGAACGTCTTCGGCATGGTGCGTGTGACCCACGCCTTCCTGCCGCTGCTGCGCCGCTCCGCCGCGCCGGTCGTGGTCAACGTCAGCAGCGGACTTGCCTCGCTGACCGGACTCGGCGCCCCCGAGACCCCGGCGTACGGCTATCCGGGCCTCGCCTACCCGGCGTCCAAGACCGCCGTCAACGCGCTCACCGTGCAGTACGCGAAGGCGTTCCCCGGTATGCGGGTCAACGCGGTCGAGCCCGGCTTCACCAAGACCGACCTGAACGGCAACACCGGCACCCAGACCGTGGCGGAGGGCACCGGGATCATCGTCCGGATGGCCGGGCTGGGCCCCGACGGACCGACCGGCGGCTACTTCGACGCGGCGGGTCCGCTGCCCTGGTGAGCGGCGGGTCGCGGGGCCGGGCAGTGGGTCAGCGAGCCGCCGTCGACGGCCGGCCGCGCGAGACGACGCGGCTGCCGCCGCCGTCGACGACGCGGGCCTGGAGCGAACCGCAGGCGCACCGGGTCCACAGGGTGCCGCCCGCCCCGGTGGGATGCGCGGACAGCAACTGGAAGGGCTCGGCACCGTCGGGCCACCCGCAGTGCGGGCAGACGACACCGGTAGTGCAGGGCATGGCGACTCCTCGTGCCTCGGTGGTACGCCGGAAGGGCCGGCCGAGCGTGACGCCGCGTCGACCATCGCGACACAGCCAGAGTGCGGCCCCGCGTCCGTTCACGTCCAGGTTGACTTTACGGACGCCACCGTGAAGTGTGCGCTTCATGATTGATCTGCGCAGGCTGCACGTGCTCCGGGCGGTCTCCCACTACGGCACCGTCACCGCGGCGGCCCGCGCCCTGCACTTCACCCCCTCGGCCGCCTCCCAGCAGATCCGGCAGCTCGCCCGGGACCTGGACGTGGACCTGCTGGAACCGCAGGGGCGCGGGGTGCGGCTCACCCCGGCCGCGGAGAGCCTGCTCGCGCACGCCGACGCCATCGAGGCCCGCTGGGACGAGGCCGAACTGGATCTGCGGGCGGGGGAGGGCACCCCCGCCGGGCCGCTGCGGGTCACGGGGTTCCCGGTCGCCGTCTCCGTACTGCTGGCGCCCATGGCCGCGCGGCTGCGCGAGCGGCACCCCCGGCTGTCGGTCCGGATCCGGGAGGTCGAGGTGGCGGAGAGCTTCGACCTGCTCTTCGAGGGGGAGAGCGACCTGGCGGTGGTGGAGGCGACCCCGTCCAACCCGACGCGGTCGGACGCGCGCTTCGATCAGCGTCCGCTCCTGGACGACCCGTTCGACCTGGTCGTCCCCGAGGGCCACCCGCTCGCCGGACGGGACGGCGCGGACCTCGCCGACGTGGCGCACGAGGCGTGGATCGCGCCGGTGCCGCAGAGCCCCTGCAGGCCGCACGTGATGTCGGCGTGCGGGGCCGCCGGGTTCACTCCCGACGTGGTCCACCACGCGCTGGACTGGAACGTCACCGCCCACCTGGTCGCCCACGGGCTCGGCGTGGCGCTGATACCCCGGCTCGCCCAGCTGACCCCCGAGCTGCCGATCGTCCGGGTGCCCTGCGCGGACCGCCCGCACCGCAAGCTGCTGACCTGCACACGCAGCGGTGGTCACCGGCGGCCGGCGGTCGCGGAGGCGCTGGCGGAACTGCGCACACTGGCCGCCGCGGCGGTGGCCTGACACACGCCGGTCACGCACGCCGGGCACGCACGCCGGTCACATACGCCGGGACCGGAGCTCGCCCGAGCTCCGGTCCCGTACGCGTCCTGGGTGCCGATCAGGCGGCGACGGCCTCATCGGCGTGGCCGTGCAGCCGCGCGACGACCTCCGTCAGCTGGGCGGCCACCTCGGCGTCGTCCGCCGGGTGGGTCTCGGCGAAGCGGGTCACCGAACCGGGGATGGAGAGCTTGAGGTCCTCGATCACCTTGCCGCCGGCGATGCCCACGGCCTTGCGGGCCTCGTCCTGCGCCCACACGCCGCCGTACTGGCCGAAGGCGGTGCCGACCACGGCGGCCGGCTTGCCCGCGAAGGCGCCGGCGCCATAGGGGCGGGACAGCCAGTCGATGGCGTTCTTCAGAACGGCCGGGATGGTGCCGTTGTACTCGGGGGAGAAGAACAGGAAGGCGTCGGAGGCCTGGGCGGCCTCGCGCAGCTTCGCGGCGGTGGCCGGGACGCTGCCCTCGACGTCGATGTCCTCGTTGTAGAAGGGGATCTCGGCGAGCCCTTCGAACAGGTGCACCTCGGCGCCCTCCGGCGCGAACTTGACGGCCGCCTCGGCGAGCTGGCGGTTGTGCGAACCGGCGCGAAGGCTGCCGACGAGCGCAAGGATGCGGACAGACATGAGTACTCCCACTGACGAAGCGGACGCTGACGGGACAGACGTCTGCTGAAACGTTGCTGCGATAGATCCGGACCGGGGTCCGCTTATGTTCTAACATCTCAAACGGACCGCGGTCCAGTTTTCTTCCCATGCTTTACGCTGGGTTCATGTCCGCCGCCCTGCCGCCCCTCCCGAAGCCCGAAGAGACCGTCGGTCAGACCGAGTTGGAATTGCTGCAACTCGACACGGGGCCGGCCGAGGACGAGCCCTGCCTGCGCGCCGACGCCGCGCGCAACCGCGCCCGGCTGCTGGAGGCCGCCGAGCGGCTGGTCGCCGAGCACGGCGCGGCCGGCGTCACCATGGAGGCGGTGGCCGCGGCGGCCTCGGTGGGCAAGGGGACGGTCTTCCGCCGCTTCGGCGACCGCACCGGGCTGCTCGCGGCCCTCCTCGACCACTCCGAGCGCAAGTTCCAGGCCGCGCTGCTCAGCGGGCCGCCGCCGCTCGGCCCCGGCGCCCCGCCCGTCGAGCGGCTGCGGGCCTTCGGCTGCGCGATGCTGCGCCGCTCCATCGACGAACTGGACCTGCAACTGGCCGCGGAGCCCAGCGCGGAGCGCCGCCACACCTTCGCGCCGCGCCGCTTCCTCCGCGGTCACCTGGCCCTGCTGCTGCGCCAGGCGGTCCCGGACGGAGACAGCGAACTGCTCTCCCATACGCTGCTCGCCTACCTCGACGTCGCCCTGCTCCACCACCTCACCGAACAGTGCGGGATGCCCCCGGAGCGGCTGCGTGAGGGCTGGCTGGATTTGGTCGCACGGGTCACCCGCACCGAACCCCCGTCAGCCTGAGCCCGGCCTGAGCCCCGACCGGAGCCCCGTATCCGGCTTCTGCCAAGATGCCGTACGTCATGGTGCAGATACCGAAACCGTCCGCCGCCGAGTCCCTCGCACCGCGCTCCGTGCCCACGAGCGCCGATGTGGCCCGGCTGGCCGGCGTCTCGCGCGCGACCGTCTCCTACGTCCTGAACAACACCGGCGCCGTCCGGATCAGCGAACCCACCCGCCGCCGGGTGCACGAGGCGGCCAAAGAGCTGGGATACGTCCCGCACGCCGCGGCCCGCTCCCTGCGCGCCGGGCACAGCCGGATGGTCCTGATGCCCGCGCCGTCCTTCCCCGCGGGCCCCCTCTACAGCCGGTTCCTCAGCGAACTCCAGTGGGCCCTGGCCCGCCTCGACTACACGGTCGTGCAGTACGGCAGTGTCGGGCTGCACGGCTACGAGGCCGCCCGCGCCTGGGCGGAGCTGCGCCCGGTCGCCGTCCTCGTGCCCGGCGCCGATCTGGACCCCCAGGGCGTAGAGGTCCTCAAACGCTCCGGCGCCCGCGCGGTCGTCACCCTCGGCCCCGAGGCCGTCGAGGGAGCGCACGCCCTGCTCACGGACCAGGAGAGCGTCGGTCACGGCGCGGTCCGTCACCTCTACGACCGGGGCCGGCGCGCCATCGGGGTGGTCGTGCCCGCGGAACACGGCCTCGACGTCTTCTCGGTGCCCCGCCTCGACGGCGCCCGCCGTGCCGTGCGCGGCACCGACGCCACCGTCACCGAACTGCCCCTCGCCTACGAGGAGCGGGACGCCGCCCGGCTGGCCGCCCGCTGGGGCTCCCTCGGTCTCGACGCGGTGTTCGCGTACAACGACGAGTACGCGATGCTGCTGATGCGGGCCCTCCAGGACGCCGGCCTGGCCGTACCCGGCGACGCGGCCGTGATCGGGGCCGACGACCTGATGCTGGGCCGCCTGCTCAGGCCCCGGCTCAGCACCGTCCACCTGGAGCTGCCCTCCGGCCGCGACCTGGCCGCACTGGTCGACCGCGCGGTCCACGACCCCGGCGCCGCGCCCGAGCGTCACAAGGTGCTGGGCGCGGCGGTGGTCCACCGCGAGTCGAGCTGAGCCCGTCCTACTGGCCGCTCTCGCCGTCGGCCTGCGCCTGCTGCTCGGCGACCGCCTTGCGCACCTCGTCCATGTCCAGCTTCCGGGCCTGGCCGATGACGTCCGTCAGAGCGTCCTCGGGCAGCGCGCCCGGCTGCGCGAACACGGCCACCTGCTCCCGGACGATCATCAGCGTCGGGATCGACTGGATACCGAAGGCCTGGGCCAGCTCCGGCTGCGCCTCGGTGTCCACCTTCCCGAACACCAGGTCGGGATTGGCCTCGGCGGCCTTCTCGTAGACGGGCGCGAACTGCTTGCACGGACCGCACCACGACGCCCAGAAGTCGATCAGAACGAACTCGTTGTCCGTGACCGTCTGGTCGAAGTTCTCCTTGGTGAGTTCCACGGTGCTGGGCATGAGGTGATCCCTCTTCCTGATTCGGGGGTCTAGCCGCCGGCACAACACTGCCGACCTGGTGGGTATTCCGCGCACGTACCCATGTGGCCACGTCGCACACCACCCACCAGACTGACCTCATGACGCAATCGGATTCCATCGCGTACGACGTCGTCGTGATCGGCGCGGGCCCCGTGGGGGAGAACGTCGCCGACCGCACCCGGGCGGCCGGGCTGTCCACCGCGATCGTGGAGAGCGAACTGGTCGGCGGCGAATGCTCCTACTGGGCGTGCATGCCCAGCAAGGCCCTGCTGCGCCCGGTCCTCGCCCGCGCGGACGCCCGCCGCCTGCCCGGCCTCGCCGACTCGGTGCGGGGCCCCCTCGACACCGCGGCGGTCCTCGCCCGCCGCGACGAGTACACCTCCCACTGGAAGGACGACGGCCAGGTCCAGTGGGTCGAGGGCATCGGCGCCGACCTCTACCGCGGGCAGGGGCGGCTCGCCGGGCCGCGCACGGTGGAGGTGGCCGCGCCCGACGGCACCCGCCGCGTGCTGACCGCCCGGCACGCCGTCGCCGTCTGCACCGGCAGCGGCGCCGCCCTGCCGGACCTGCCCGGGCTCGCCGACGTGCGCCCCTGGACGAGCCGCGAGGCCACCAGCGCCGAGAGCGCACCCGGCCGGCTCATCGTGGTCGGCGGCGGAGTGGTCGCCGTAGAGATGGCCACCGCCTGGCAGGCCCTCGGCTCCCGCGTGACGCTCCTGGTGCGCGGCGACGGCGGGCTGCTCGCCCGGATGGAGCCCTTCGCCGGAGAACTGGTCGCCGAGGCGCTCACCGAGGCCGGCGTGGACCTCCGCACCGGCACCTCCGTCCGGTCCGTCACCCGCGAGGACGGCACCGTCGTCGCCGTCACCGACACCGGCGACCGCGTCGAGGCCGACGAGATCCTCTTCGCCACCGGCCGGGTGCCCCGCACCGGCGACATCGGCCTGGAGACGGTCGGCCTGGAACCGGGCTCCTGGCTGTCCGTCGACGACAGCCTCCGGGTGGACGGCCACGACTGGCTGTACGCCGTCGGCGACGTCAACCACCGCGCCCTGCTCACCCACCAGGGGAAGTACCAGGCGCGCGTCGCGGGCGCCGCCATCGCCGCCCGGGCCTCCGGGGTGCCGATCCTGGAGTCCGACCCGTGGGGCGCGCACGCCGCGACCGCCGACCACGACGCCGTACCCCAGGTGGTGTTCACCGACCCCGAGGCGGCGTCCGTCGGCCTGTCCCTCGCCGAGGCGGAGCAGGCCGGACATCGGGTCCGCGCCGTCGACATCGACCTGGGCACCGTGGCCGGCGCGAGCCTCTACGGCGAGGACTACAAGGGCCGCGCCCGCATGGTCGTCGACCTGGAGGACGAGATCGTCCGCGGCGTCACCTTCGTCGGCTCCGGCGTCGGCGAGATGATCCACTCCGCGACCGTCGCCGTCGTCGGCCAGGTGCCCCTCAGCCGCCTGTGGCACGCCGTCCCGTCGTACCCGACGATCAGCGAGGTGTGGCTGCGGCTCCTGGAGGCGTACCGCGACAACTGACGGCGGGACCCGGCGATGTCGCGCCCGCCGGGTCCCGCGGCCGGTCAGGCCGCCGGACCCGGCAGCTCGAACCCCAGCGCCGCCGCGGCCCGCTCCGGCGTCGGCTGCGCCCACAGGTCGGCCACCGCCCGGCTCGACGACAGCGACCGCGGCTCGGCCCGGTCCAGGTACAGCATGCCGTCCAGATGATCCGTCTCGTGCTGCACGATCCGGGCCGGCCACCCGGAGAACACCTCGTCCACCGCGAGCCCGTGCTCGTCCGTCGCCCGCAGCCGCACCTGCGCGGGGCGTGCCACCACCGCCTGCCAGCCCGGCACGCTCAGACAGCCCTCGAAGAACGCGGCCCGCCCGGCGCCGACGGGCTCGTACGAGGGATTGACCAGTACCCGGAACGGCTGCGGCACCCGCCCGCGAGCCACCCGCACCTCTTCCGGCACCGGCGCCGGGTCCTCGATCACCGCGATCCGCAGCCCCACCCCCACCTGCGGCGCGGCCAGTCCGACGCCCGGCGCCGCGTGCATGGTCAGCCGCAGCGCCTCGACGAACCGCGCCAGCAACGCGGGAGGCAACTGCCCGTCGAACGGCTCGGCCGCGCGGCGCAACACCGGATCACCCGCCTCGGCGATCGGCAACGGGCCGCCGGAGACGAGCAGTTCCTCGACCCGCTCGGCAAGAGGGGAGCGTTTACGCGGAGTTCCCATCGCGCCAGCATGCCACGGCCGCCGCCCCCACCGACGCCGCCCGTGTGACGCACGCCACTTCGCAGGCCGGGAACCCCACGCGCGTCCGAACCGACCACTGGGACCGTCCCCTCCCCACGACGTCCCCGGAGCGCCCACCGATGACCACCACCTCCCCGGCCTCGACGGACGAGTCCCCGGACACGGCCGCGCCACCGCCCACCCGCGGCAGCTGGTCCACCCTGCGCCCCCTGGTGCTGCGCCTGCACTTCTACGCCGGTCTTTTCGTGGCCCCCTTCCTGCTGGTCGCGGCGGTCACCGGCCTGCTCTACGCCGCCTCGTTCCAGGCCGAGAAGCTGGTCTACGCCCACGAGTTGACCGTCGACGACGTGGGCGAGCGCGAGCTGCCGATATCCGAGCAGGTCGCCGCCGCCCGGCAGGCCCACCCCGAGGGCGGCGTGTCGGCCGTACGCCCCTCGCCCGAGGACGACGCCACCACCAGGGTGATGCTGTCCGGCGTCGAGGGCGTCGACCCCGACCGCACGCTCGCGGTCTTCGTCGACCCGTACACGGCGAAGGTGCGCGGCGCCCTCGAACAGTACGGTTCCAGCGGGGCGTTGCCCCTGCGCACCTGGATCGACGAGTTCCACCGTGACCTGCACCTGGGCGAGACCGGGCGGCTGTACAGCGAGTTCGCCGCCAGCTGGCTGTGGGTGATCGCGAGCGCCGGTCTGGTGCTGTGGTTCTCCCGCCGCCGGGCCCGGCGCAAGCTGCGCGGGACCACCGGCCGGCGCCGCACCCTGGGTCTGCACGGAACGGTCGGTGCCTGGGCCGCGGCCGGGTTCGTCCTCCTCTCGGCGACCGGCCTCACCTGGTCGACGTACGCCGGCGCGAACATCGAGGACCTGCGCGTCTCGCTCGGCCAGACCACGCCGTCCGTGTCGGCGTCGGCCACCGGGGGCGGCGAGCACACCGGCCACGGCGCGGCGGCGGGCGCCGGCGGGGACGCGGCGCACGGCGTCGGCCTCGACAAGGTCCTGGCCGCCGCGCGCGCGGAGGGCCTCGGCGACCCCGTCGAGATCGTCCCGCCCGCCGACGCGTCCTCCGCCTACGTCGTCAAGCAGGTGCAGCGCAGCTGGCCCGAGAAGCAGGACTCGGTCGCCGTGGACCCGGCGACGGGCGAGGTGACGGACGTACTCCGCTTCGCCGACTACCCGGTGCTCGCCAAGCTCAGCCGCTGGGGCATCGACCTGCACACCGGCAGCCTGTTCGGGCTGCCCAACCAGATCGGGCTGATGCTCCTCGCCGCCTCCCTGATCCTGCTGATCGTCTGGGGCTACCGCATGTGGTGGCGGCGCGGCCGGGGTTCCGCCTTCGGCCGCCCGATCCCGCGCGGCGCGTGGCAGCAGGTGCCGCCGCTGCTCCTCGTCCCGCTGCTGGCGGCGGTCGCCGTGCTCGGCTACTTCGTCCCGCTGCTGGGCATCCCCCTGGCCGCCTTCGTCGCGCTCGACGTCGTACTCGGCGAGATCGCCCACCGGCGGGGACGGCGGACGCGGACGGACGGTGCGACGGCGGGGCGCTGACCACGCGGCGGGGGGGGGGGGGGGGGGGCCCCCCCCCCCCCCCCCCACCGCACCGCCGCTCCACCGCACCTGCGTACCGGCCGCCGCTCAGCGCCCGGTGAAGTCACCCGCCAGGGCGGCGGCGATCCGCGATTGGGCGTCGGCCTCCTCCTGCCGCCCCTGCCGTTCGAGGGTGCGGCGCAGCATCAGCCGGGCGTACTGCTCGACGGGATCGCGCTCGACGAGGATCCGCAGCTCGGTCTCCGCCCGCCGCAGCTGGGCCGAGTGGTAGTAGGCGCGCGCCAGCAGCAGGCGCGGTCCGGTCTGCTCGGGCACCTCCCCGACCAGCCCGTCCAGGACGCGCGCGGCGGCGGCGTAGTCCTTGGCGTCGAAGAACATCCGCGCGCGATCCCAGCGCTCGGCCGGCGTTCCGTGGTCGTAGTACGTCATGTCCACTCGTGACCTCCTTCGACGGCCTGCAACCACGACAGATGGTTGAACATTCCACCACATCCTTGCGTGCCGGCTGTCGCCCCGCGAAGGTGACGCCCTGGCGACCGTCTGACGCGTGGGGCCGTCCGGGGCTAGGTTGGGCGTCATGAGCAACCTTGATCGCGAGGCGGTACCCAGCCTGTGCGGCGGCCGCGGCTTCGTCGTGACGGAACCCGTGCGCGAACTCCTCAGCCCTCGCAACGTCAAGCTCGGCGAGTCCACCGAGGTCCGCCGACTGCTGCCCAACCTCGGCCGGCGCATGGTCGGCGCGTGGTGTTTCGTCGACCACTACGGCCCCGACGACATCGCCGACGAGCCCGGCATGCAGGTGCCTCCGCACCCGCACATGGGCCTCCAGACGGTCAGCTGGCTGCACGAGGGCGAGGTCCTGCACCGCGACTCCACCGGCAGCCTCCAGACCATCCACCCGCGGCAGCTGGGCCTGATGACCTCCGGCCGCGCGATCAGCCACTCCGAGGAGAGCCCTCGCCCGCACGCCCGCCGCCTGCACGGCGCGCAGCTGTGGGTCGCCCTCCCGGACACCCACCGCCACACCGACCCGCACTTCGAGTACCACGCCGAGCTGCCCCTGGTCACCGCCCCGGGCCTGTCGGCCACCCTGCTCCTGGGCACCCTCGACGGCGCCACGTCCCCGGGCACGACGTACACCCCCCTCGTCGGCGCCGACCTGACCCTCGCCGGCGGCACGGACGTACGCCTCCCCCTGGAACGGGACTTCGAGTACGCCGTCCTGTCCATGACCGGCGAGGCCCACGTCGACGGCGTGCCACTGGTGCCGGGCTCGATGCTCTACCTCGGCTGCGGCCGCGACGAACTCGCCCTGCGCGCCGACACGAACGCGGGCCTGATGCTGCTGGGCGGCGAGCCGTTCGAGGAGGAGCTGATCATGTTCTGGAACTGGATCGGACGGTCCCAGGAGGAGATCGTGCAGGCACGGCGGGACTGGATGGCAGGGGCACGGTTCGGGGAGGTCAAGGGGTACGACGGGGGTCCTCTGGCCGCCCCTGAGTTGCCAGCTGTACCGCTCAAGCCACGTGGGAGGCTCCGTTGACCTGCGGGGATGCCTGAGATCAGGCGGCTGGTTGGGGAGTAGACGGCCAGGTGTCGGCCTCGGATGGCGATGGCTGGCGGTGAGGGCGGCTCAGTGGGTTGCGGGGCCGAATCCGCGTGGCGGACGATTCCCGGGTTTGGCTGCCTGCGGGCGGCTGTGGCAGGACTCTTGCTGACCTAATGCTGACTTTGCTGAACGCGACGCGCGGGCCTGGTGCGCGTGCGCCGGAGGCCGGCTGCCGACCGAGGCGGAGTGGGAGTACGCCGCCCGCGGCGGGCTCGAAGGCGCGCGCTACCCGTGGGGCGACGAACTGCGTCCCGACGGGGAGCACCGGTGCAACATCTGGCAGGGCGACTTCCCTCATCGTGACGAGGCGTCCGACGGCTGGGCGGGCACCGCCCCGGTCACGACCTACCCCGCCAACGGGTTCGGTCTCTTCCAGACCGTCGGAAACGTGTGGGAGTGGTGCGCGGACGCGTCGGCGGCCAACGCCGGCTTCCGGTGCGTCTGGGCCCCTCGGTCCCAGACGCACCGTAGGCGGCACTCACTTCGCGTGTACGGCCACCTCCCGCAGCGAGTAGCCGTACTTGGTGGCCCGGTCGGTGCCGTGCACGCGCAGGTAGCGCGCGGTCGTCGGGGTGAATGCAGTGGTCTCGAGCCCGCCGCGGCCCTCCGCGGTCTGCCACACCGTGCGCCACGTCCGGTTGTCGTCGGACACCTCGATGCGGTAGGCGGCGGCGTGGGCCGCCTCCCAGTCCAGTACCACCCGGCCGACGCGCTGGGCGCTGCGCAGGTCGACCGACCACCACTGGTCGTCGCTCCAGTCACTCGCCCACCGGGTGGCGGGGTCCGCGTCGATGGCGCGGTCCGGCCGGTAGCTGGTGAAGACCGAGAACTCACTGCTGCTCGCCGACGCGGCACCGCCCCGGGCCAGGTTGGCCGGCCGGTCCCACGTGTCGGTGGCGTTCCACGTGTCCAGATAGGACTGGGCGCCGTGCAGCAGCTCGCCGACGAGTGGGTCGCCGCCGAGCCGGCTTACGTCCTCGACCCAGTCCGGCACCAGCCCCACGTGGGCGCCGCCGTCGGTGTTGACGTCCCACACCCGCTCGCCGGTGCGCTGGCGGTCCACCAGCGGGCCGTCCGGGTAGGACCGGAACGGGTACGTGACCTTGTCCGGCGCGTCGTCACCGCGGGGCGCGGGGTGGCTGCCCAGCCCGTTGAAGTCGGTGCCGTAGCCGAGCCCGACGTCGTACTTCTCACGCAGGTCGGCGGTTGCCGCGGTGTCCTCGACGAACTTCTCCGAGTCCATGCCGTAGGAACCGACGAAGCCGCCCATCCGGTAGAGCCGCTCGGTCCACGTGCGGTCCATCCAGCTGTGGCTGGAGATGACGCCGGGGTACTGCACCGACTCCATTATGTCCATCGCCCGGCCGGCGGCCTTGACGCTCATGTGGTCGACCTCGACCATCATGCCCCGGTCCATCATGCCGTTCAGGGCGTACTCCCCGAGTCGCGTGAGCCCGCGGGTGTTGCAACGTGCGTCGTCGTCGTACGACGGCACGCTGGTCCCGCGCGGCAGCTTCGCCTCGGCCTCGGGCACCTTGGCGGAGCCGATCGGGTTGTCGTGCTGGGGGCCGGTGCACTTCTCGGTCTTCCAGAACGTGCCGGTGGAGAGGAACTGACCGACGTTGATGATGGTGCCCTGCGTGCCCTCGTCGAAGCGCACCCCGCACAGCGCGTTGTCGAACTTGTGGCACAGGAACATGCTGCTCACACCGAGCGACTGGAGTGCGTCGAGACCGGCGTCGATGTCCGCCTCGGAACACTGGGCGACGTCGAGCACCTGCTTGCAGCCGAAGGGCTCGGAGGTCTCCACCCCCAGGACCACGGCCAGCTTGCCCGCTTCGATCACCTCTCGCGCCTGGGCAGGTGACTTCACGATCCGGAACCAGCCCTTGCCGGAGCCGCCGTACATCTCGTCGACGTAGTCCTGCATGTCGTAGGTCTTCTCGGCCTGCAACCGGACGGACTCCATCTCGTCGCAGCCGCGGTCGCGGACGTAGATCGAGCAGATGACGCCGTTGGACGTCAGGTCGGTGACCAGGACGCGCTGGCCGCCCCGCCAGGCGCGTTCGAGCCAGGCGTAGTAGTTCTGCTGGTGCGACATCGTGGTGGAGCTGGGCCAGTCCTTGAACGTCGGCCAGCCCACCGGGTCGTGGTGGCCGTCGGGGTCGACGGTGAGGTTCTCCAGCAGCGCGCCTGCCCCGTCGGGGTAGTGCTCGGGGCAGTCCTTGAGGGCGTCGGCGACACCGTCGTCGGAGAACGGCTTGCCGCAGACCAGCTTGCCGCCGAAGGCCTCGTTGGTCATCAGGTGGTTGTGGGTGTCGACGAATCCGCGTACGTCGCCGTTCGCGTCGGTGCCGGTGAACGGCTCGCCGCTGACGTTGATCTGTGAGTCGGGGGCGGGCCGGTTGGCCGGTTCCCACCAGGGCCGCTCGGCGGCGCCGGCCCCGCCGGCTCCTAAGCCGGAGAGGAGCAGTGCGGCGACGAGGGACAGGACAAGGGCGGCGGTGCCGCCCGGACGCGCTCTCTTCATGGGGGCTCCCGAGGCGTGGCGTGGGTCGCACCCTAAAGTTGGTCAAACGTCCTAGTCAACAGTCCAGTTGGTCCCGGACGGATGGATCAGGCTTGGCGGGCCAGCCCCGCCACATGCCTGGCGACGAGATCGAGGGCTTCGCCGGCCGCGGCCGCGTTCCCCTCGTTGAGATAGAGCAGCGTCACGCCGTCGAGCGCCGCGGTGACGTAGCGTGCCAGGACCGGCACCGGCACGCTCCACTCCAGCCGCTTCCCCTCGTCGTCGGTGAGCGCCTCGATGAGGCGGGTGTTGGCCGCGAGGTAGGTCTGGTACTGCCGCTCCGCGACGACGGCGAGGCCGGGCTGGCGCGCGGCGTACTGCGTCAGTTCGTAGGTGAGGCGGTGTTCGTGCGGTTCCTCGACCACGTGCTGCCAGTAGGCGCGCATCCCGCGGCACAGTCGCTCCTCGAGTTCACCGTCGCTCACCACCTCCGACAGCGCGCGCTCCAGGGTGTGGCCGGTGATGACCTCGATGACCTCGCCCAGCAGCTCCTCCTTGGAACGGAAGCAGTAGTGGAAGGAGCCCAGCGGCATGTCGGCCTCGGCCACGATCGCGCGTGTGGTGGCGGCCGAGACTCCGTCCCGGACCATCACCGCGATCGCGGCGTCGACCAGCCGCGTGCGTCGTTCGCTCGCCGCAATCCGGTTCATGAGTCGACTCCTTGCTCGTGCTGTGCTCGTGCTGTGCTCGTGCTCGGCGGTCGCGGGGCGCGACCGCCCGCGTCGGGTGCCATTGTCCTCGATCGCGTCTTGGACGCATGACCAAGACGCTTGACCGGGCTTCTGCGCTGCTGCCATAGTCGCGCCACCGACCGACCCGTTCGCCGGAGGCTCCGATGACCACGCGCTGGGAGAACTGGGCCCGCACCGAATCGGCCACACCGGTCCGGGTCGTCGCGCCCTCCTCCACCGAGGAGGTCGCCGCTGTCGTCACCGACGCGGCCGCGGCCGGGAGCTCGGTCAAAGCGATCGGGTCGGGGCACTCGTTCTCCGGGATCGCGGTCGCGGAAGGCGTGCAGCTGCGTCCGGACCGACTGACCGGGCTGGTCCGCGCCGACACCGAGAGCGGCCTGGTCACGGTGCGGGCCGGGATGCCGCTGCACCGGCTCACCCCGCTCCTCGCCGAGCTCGGACTGGCCCTGGAAATGCTCGGCGACATCGACCGCCAGACCGTCGCCGGTGCGCTGATCACCGGCACCCACGGATCCGGCGAACGGTTCGGCATCCTGGCCACCCAGGTGCGTGAGCTCGAAGTCGTGCTGGCCGACGGCTCGATCGTGACCTGCTCGGCCGCGGAGCGGCCCGACCTGTTCGCCGCGGCCCGCGTCTCGCTCGGCGCCCTTGGCGTCATCACCACCGTCACCCTCCAGTGCGTGCCGCTCTACGCGCTGCACGGGCTCGACCGGCCGCAGCCGCTCGACGAGACGCTGGACTCCCTCGACGAACTCGTCGCCGCCCACGACCACTTCGAGTTCTTCTGGTTCCCGCACACCACCACCGCGCTGACCCGGCGCTTCACGCGGCTCCCGGCCGAGACCGGGCTGCGGCCCCGGGGCCGGGTGACACGCGTGGTGGAGGACCGGTTCCTGGCCGACTATGCCTTCGAACGACTGCTGCGCCTGGGCACGAGGCGGCCCCAGGCCGTGCCGGGCATCACCCGCCTCGCGACCCGGCTTACCGGGTCCCGCGACGTCACCGACCTCGCCCACCGGGTGTTCGCCTCGCCCCGCAACGTGCGCTTCCGCGAGGGCGAGTACGCCGTCCCGCGCGACGCCGTCGTCGGCGCTCTGCGCGAGCTGCGGCGCTGGGTCGAGACCCATGACGAGGCGGTCTCCTTCCCCTTCGAGGTCATGTTCGCCGCGGCCGACGACATCTGGCTCTCCCCGGCCCACGAACGCGAAGTCGCCTATGTCGCGTTCCATCAGTACCACCGGATGCCGCACGACCGGTGGTTCCGGGTGTGTGAGGACGTCCTCGGTGCGGCGGGCGGCCGGCCGCACTGGGGAAAAATGCACCGGCTCGGCGCGGGCGAACTGGCCCAGCTCTACCCCCGGTTCGCGGACTTCACCGCCCTGCGCGCACACGTCGACCCGTCCGGGGTGTTCGCCAACCCCTATCTCGACCGCGTCCTCGGCCCTGTTGGCGCCGCCCGATGAGCGCGCCTTCCTCCCCTCCTCCTCTCTCGCCCGGCGCGCTCTTCGGCGAACTCGCCGAGGCCACGGCCCGGCTCCAGCCGCCGTACGCCGTGGTGCCGCGAGTGTTGAGGCAGGTCTCCGCCGGACCCGGCTGGTCCGGGGTGCTGGCGTTCACGCTGCCCGAGGCACTGTGGCCGGCGGAGGAGTTCGAGGACGTGGTGGTCGGCTACCCCACCGTCGACGCGGCGGCCGTCGCCAGGCTCGCCGCTGACGAGGTGCTGGCCTCCCGGGTGACGCTCATGATCGATTCACCGGCGCACCTCGCCCTGATCGACGACGTCCTCGACGGCCTCGGGCCCGGCGCCCGGCAGGTGCGGGTCTGTATCGAGGTCGACGCCTCGCTGCGGCTGGCCGACGGTCGCGTCCACATCGGCGCTCGGCGGTCCCCGGTGCACACCGTCCGTGCCGCACGGGACCTGGCTCGCGCGGTGGCCGACCGGCCCCGGCTGCGCCTCGTGGGGGTGATGGCCTACGAGGGCCAGATCGCCGGCGTCGGCGACAACCGCCCCGGGCCGGGGCGCTTCACCGTACGGAGCGTGCAGAGGTTCTCGGCACGTGAGCTCGCCGAACGGCGGTCCGAGGCGGTCGCAGCCGTCGCGTCGGTGGCGCCGCTGGAGTTCGTCAACGGCGGTGGCACCGGGAGCCTGGAGACCACGAGCCTGGAGTCGTCCGTGACCGAGGTCGCGGCCGGCCTCCTCGCTCCCACCCTGTTCGACTTCTACACCCGGTTCGCCCCGCGGCCGGCGACCTTCTTCGCGCTGTCGGTGGTGCGTCGCCCCTCGCCGCACCACGCCACGCTCCTGGGCGGGGGATGGGTCGCGTCCGGGGCCGTCGGCACCGACCGCCTCCCCACGCCGACCTGGCCGAGAGGGCTCCGGCTGGTGTCGCAGGAGGGAGCCGGCGAGGTGCAGACTCCGCTGCGCGGCCGGGGCGTCGCCGGTCTGCGGGTCGGCGACCGCGTCTCGCTGCGGCACAGCAAGGCCGGCGAGCTCTGCGAGCATGTGGCCGAACTCGACCTCGTCGAGGACGGCCGCATCGTCGACACGGTCCCGACCTACCGAGGCGACCACAGGACGTTTCTGTGACCATCAACCTCTGACCGTGGGCCGCTGACCCTCCCCCCCGAAAGGTGTGACCATGTCCGACTTCCCCCGCCTGCCCGAGGACTTCGTCCTCGGGGTGTCGACGGCGTCGTACCAGATCGAGGGCGCCGCCGCCGAGGACGGCAAGGGGCCTTCCATCTGGGACACGTTCTGCGCCGAGCCCGGCAGGATCAAGAACGGCGAGACCGGCGAGGTCGCCTGCGACCACTACCACCGGTCGAGTCAGGACGTCACCCTGATGCGGGAGCTGGGCGTCGACGCCTACCGCTTCTCGATCTCGTGGCCGCGCGTCATGCCGACCGGGGCGGGCGAAGTCAACCAGGCAGGCCTGGACTTCTACGACCGGCTCGTCGACGACCTGCTGGCAGCGGGCATCACACCGGCGGTGACGCTGTATCACTGGGACCTTCCCCAGGCGCTGCAGGACCGCGGCGGCTGGCAGCGTCGGGAGACGGCCGGACGACTGGCGGACTACGCCACCGTGGTCGCCGAGCGCCTCGGCGACCGGGTCGGGATGTGGATGCCGCTCAACGAGCCGGTGGTGGCGACGATGTTCGGGCACGCGGTCGGCACCCACGCCCCCGGCCTGGCCCTCGGCTTCGACGCGCTGCCGGTGGCCCACCACATGCTCCTGGGCCACGGCCTGACGGTACAGGCGCTGCGCGCCGCCGGCGTCGGCAACATCGGCATCGCCTCCAACCACGCCCCCACCTGGCCGGCGGCCGACTCCGACGCCGACCGGGAGGCCGCCGATTCCTACGACACCCTGGTCAACTGGCTCTTCGCGGACCCGATTCTGCGCGGCAGCTACCCCGACGAGCTCCTGGCCTCGCTGATGCCCGGCCACGCCGACGGCACCCTGGCCAAGGACCTGGAGATCATCTCGACACCGCTGGACTGGTTCGGGGTGAACTACTACCAGCCGGTGCCCGTCGGCGCCCCCGGCACCGTGTCGGCGAGCTCGCCCGCTCTGGAGGGTGCCGCCCTGCCGGAGGGGCTGCCCTTCGAGCCGCGCGTGCTGACCGGCACGCCCACCACCGACCTCGACTGGGCCATCGTCCCCGACGGGCTGCACGAGATCCTCACCACCTTCGCGCAGCGGTACGGCGACCGGCTGCCGCCGCTCTACGTCACCGAGAGCGGTTGCGCCTTCCACGACCGTCCGGACCCCGACGGCGCGGTCCACGATCCGCAGCGCATCGCCTACCACCGTGACCACCTCGCCGCGGTCTCGCGCGCGATCGAGGACGGCGTCGACGTCCGCGGCTACTTCGCGTGGTCGCTCATGGACAACTTCGAATGGGCCCTGGGCTACGAGCCGCGGTTCGGTCTGGTCCACGTCGACTACGACACCCAGGTGCGGACACCCAAGGACTCCTACCGCTGGTTCCAGGAGCACCTTTCCGCGCGGCGTCGGTCGGGACTGTAGATACGTTCTGCTCTGTCGCCCGATCGGTGGTGGCGCCTTGTGGTCACCGGAGGCGGCCTGCGGCTCCCGACGCCTGACGAGCCCGTCGTGCCATGCGCGCCGCCCGCGGTCTGGTTCACCCATTCCCATGGGCATGAGAGCCTAGGCGCCGTTCAGAAGACGATCAAGAGTGCTGTGCCACTGGTCCGCACGAGCGGCGTGGCGGAGACCGGAGGCGGGCGGCCGGAGCCGGACCCAGCAGCGCCTGGTCTTCGTCGACCGGTTGCTGGTCACGCTGGTTCACCTGCGGCCGGGGGTGCGGCTGCGGACGCTGGAGGACCTGTTCGCCTATGCCGGCGCGGAGGGCGTTGCCCCGCGGGTCGACGGCACCGAAGTGCAGGTCCGCCGCCCCCGCGCCCACCGCCCCGGCCGCCTTCAGTGACCCGCAGAGCCGCACCCTGTTCAGCGGTGTGGTCCGGCCGGGCCGCGTGCACGACCAAACCGCCGTGGGCGCCGAAGGCATCGGCGAGTTGCTTCACCGCACCCCCGGCCAACGAGTTCCCCGGCCAAGTCAGCGCCCCGCCAAAGAAGCGGAAGTGCTGGAGCACACCACCGCCGAGTACAAGCAGTGGCAGCCGCTGCAGCGGTTCACCGGCCGCCGCGAGATCTACGCCGAGACCCACCTTGCGATCTCAGCCCTGGTCTTTGACCGCTCCGCCCGGTGGGTGACCATCCACCAGCCAACCCCGCCAGGCCAGCACGCTCCGAACTCAATCGCTCCCAAGGTCGTTAGCGGACTGTCGAGTCCGACCCGAGGGCACTCATTCCGTGGCGGTCGGGTCGGCCAGATGCCCTGAGTGGTCCCAGGCAAGTTCCTCCAACTGCTCGATGCCATGGTTGAACTCGATCATCAGGGTGAGGAACTGTTGTGTTCGTTCGTCGCTCCAACCCGCCGCCGCGATCAGCCGCTCGGCTCCCGCTCGGCTGATGGCTCTGTCGGCTTCCAGCCGCTCCAGCCCCAGCGGGGTGGGTCGGAATGTGCGGGCACCCCCCTTGGTGGCGGCATCGATGCGTTCGACGAGGCCGTGCCGGAGCATGGTGCTCATCTGCCGGTTGATGGTGGACACGTCGGCCTGGAAGGTGTGTGCCAGCTCTTTCAGTGTGAGGGGTTCGCCCGTTTCCAGCCGGGTGAGCAGAACGTAGGCCGAGCGGTCGAGACTCTGGCCGATGCGTGGGCCGCGCGACGCGATGAAGTGCCTCGACAGCAAGGTCAGCTCTCGTTCCAGGTCGTTCAGGCGGCGGTCCTGCTTACTCGGCTCTGTCATGTGTGCCGTGCTCCCTTCCTCCGGATTCGCCTCACCAGTGTCCATGGCCGGGCTCAGCCGCAAGGGGCTCGCCCCGGATGCGTTGCCCGAGGCACCATGTGTATGTAACATGCACATCGTACTCGACCGTTCGGACCCGCGTTCCCGTTTGCGCCCGCACCGGGTGCTCCGCAGACCCGACGGGTGGCCTCTGCCGCGCTGCCCGCGCCGGCATGCCGCCCGCGCCGGCATGCCGCCCCGCGGCCTCATTCAGCCCGGCCCACCCCTGTGGGCCTCCGCCTCGTCAAGGAAGTGCCTCGTGTCGACCAGAACCGTCCGCACCGTGGGGCCAGGGGCGGTCACCACCGTGATCACCCTGAGCTGCGTCGTGATCTCCCTGATGCAGACCTTCATCGTGCCGATCATCCCGCAGCTCCCTCAGCTGCTGAACACGGGCGCGTCCAACGCCTCCTGGGCGATCACCGCCACGCTCCTGGCAGCGGCCGTGGTCACCCCGATCGCCGGGCGGCTCGGCGACATGTACGGCAAACGCAGGGTCATCATCGCGAGCCTGGCCCTGGTCGTCGTCGGATCCGTGCTCTGCGCGGTGTCCGACAGCCTGATCCCCGTGATCACGGGTAGGGCGCTGCAAGGCCTGGCCACCGGAGTCATACCGGTAGGCATCAGCTTCCTGCGTGACGTGCTGCCCGCCGAACGAGTCGGATCTTCCATCGCCCTGGTCAGCGCCGCCCTCGGCGTCGGCGGCGCCGTCGGCCTGCCCGCGTCGGCCGCAATCGTCCAGTACGCCGACTGGCACGTGCTGTTCTGGGTCGCCGCCGTACTCGGTGTGATCTGCCTCGCGCTCGTGACGACGTTGCTGCGGGAATCCCCGAACCAGTCCCCTGGACGCTTCGACGTGATCGGTGCGATCGGGCTCACCGCGGGTCTGGTGTGCCTCCTCCTGGCCGCGACCAAGGGCGGCAGCTGGGGCTGGACCAGTGGCTCCGTCGTCGGTCTGTTCGTGGGCGGCGTCGGGATCCTGCTGCTCTGGGGCGGGTACGAGCTGCGTGTCTCGCAGCCTCTGGTGGACCTGCGTGTCACGGCCCGCCGCCCCGTGCTCTTCACCAACCTGGCCTCCCTCATGGTCGGCTTCGCCATGTACGCGACGTCCCTGGTGCTGCCGCATCTGCTCCAGTCCCCCTCGGCCACCGGGTACGGCCTGGGTCAGTCCGTACTCGCGGCGGGTCTCGCCCTGGCGCCGAGCGGCCTGGTCATGATGGCCTTCGCGCCCCTCTCCGCGCGCATCACCGCCCGGCACGGCGCCCGCGTGACGCTGCTGACCGGCCTCTGCGTCATCGGCGTCGGATACGGGGTGGGTCTGGGGCTCATGGCGGAGGTCTGGCAGATCGTCGTCATGTCGATGATCGTCAGTGCCGGCGTGGGCATCGCCTACGCCGCGAGCCCGGCCCTGATCATGGGCGCCGTTCCCGTGACCGAGACGGCGTCCGCCAACGGCATCAACTCCCTGATGCGCTCGATCGGCACGTCCTCGTCCAGCGCGGTGATGGCCGCGATGCTCGCCAGTATGACCATGCAGCTCGGTCCGGTCTCCGTACCGACCGAGAACGGCTTCCGCATGACCTATGTCGTGGCGATGCTCGCCGCGGTCGCCGGGATCGTCCTCACCCTCCTCATTCCCCGGGCCCGGCGCTCCGCCACCCCAGATTCCACCGCGGCAGCGGCCGTCGGCGTCTCCCGCTGACCCGCCCCGCCCATGACACAGCAAAGGAACATCCCATGGAACGCCTGAAGGACAAAGTCGCCGTCATCACCGGTGCGGGCAGCGGCATCGGCCGGGCCGCCGCCCAGCTCATGAGCCGTGAGGGGGCACGGGTCGTCGTCGCGGACTTCAACCCTGGAGCCGCCGCGGAAACCGCCGCGCTCATCGACAAGGCCGGCGGTAAGGCACTGCCCGTGACGGTGGACGTCACCGACGAGGGCTCGATCGTGGACATGATCGCCGCCACCGTCGGAGAGTTCGGCGGCCTGAACGTGCTCTGCAACCACGTGGGGGGCACCAACCCGCGCACCGACCTGGATGTGCTGCGCATGGACATGGGTGAGTTCGAGAGGGCGATCGCCCGCAACGTGACCAGCACCCTTCTGGGCACCCGGCACGCGATCCCGCACATGATCCGAGCGGGTGGCGGCTCGGTCGTCAACACCGCCTCCGTCGCCGCTCTGGTCGGCGATGTCCTGCAGACGTCCTACGGGGCGGTCAAGGCGGCCGTCGTCAGCATCACCAAGTCCACCGCCGTCCAGTACGGGCCCCAGAACGTGCGCTGCAACGCCGTCGCACCCGGTGCCGTCATGACTCCCGCCCTGGAGGACAACCTGCCGGACAGCGTCGTCGAGAGCCTCAAGCAGGGCAACGCCCTGCCCTACCTCGGCTCGCCCGAGGACATCGGCCACACCATGTTGTTCCTCGCCTCCGACGAGTCCCGCTACCTCACCGGCCAACTGCTGGTCGTCGACGGGGGGATGACCATGCAGTCGTCCGCCGCTCCGGGGCGGCGGGCTCAGCTCCCCGCCTGAACCGCACAACACGAGAGGATTCGAACCATGAACGTTCGCACGCTGCAGGGGAGGACCGCCATCGTCACCGGGGGCGCCTCCGGTATCGGCGGCGCCATCACCAGGCTGTTCGTCGCGCGGGGCGCCCGGGTCGTGGTCGTCGACCTTCAGGAGGAGGCCGGACAGCGCATGGCCGGGGAACTCGGTGACGCCGTGGTCTTCCTGCTGGGCGACGTTTCCGACCGGAAGGTCGCCGACACGGCCGTGGCCACCGCTGTGGACCGTTTCGGTTCCCTGGACGTGCTGGTGAACAACGCGAGTGTGTCGCGGCAGAAGCCGTTCGAGGAGCAGACGGACGACGACTGGAACCTCGCGATGGACACCGGTCTGTACGCGACCCGCAACTTCATGCTCGCCGCACTGCCCGAACTGAAGAAGACCGGCAACGCCTCCGTCATCAACTTCGGCTCCGGCGCCGGTCTCAACGGCCAGCCGAACCAGGCGTCCTACGCCGCGGCGAAGGAAGCGATCCGTGGCCTGAGCCGGGTGGCCGCCAACGAGTGGGCCCCGCACAACATCCGGGTCAACGTGGTCTGCCCCATGGCCCTGACCGCCGGGGTGGCCCAGTGGGCCGAGGCCCGTCCCGAGCAGTACGCGCGGTCTGCCGCCGCGGTGCCATTGGGCAGGTTCGGCGACCCCGACCGCGACGTCGCCCCCGTCGTCGCCTTCCTGGCCAGTGATGACGCGAAGTACATGACCGGGCAGACCGTGATGGCGGACGGCGGGGCCGTGAAGCTCCGGTGAGACGCGTGGGTGGCTTTTGGGCACCAGGAGAGGCCTGGTCGCCCCGTTATGTTTTCCACGGCTCCGCAACGGGGCCGCTGGCCTCCGGGCCCGGCATGACTGTTGCCCCTGTCGAAGGGATGACCTGGGGGGTGGTGTCACCGGGCCCGGGAGGTGCCGTCGGAGACGCTGATCAGAGGTCCGGCCACCGTCCGGTCCGGCGCAATGCCGGGCAGTTCGCGGGCGGCAGGTCTGCACAACGTGGATGCGCGAGCACGACACCCGAGCCGAGGCCGGCACCGTCAACACCCCTGGAAGGGCGCGATGTTCGAGATCGAAGACGTGGGCGTGTTCCTCGGCCTGGACGTCGGCAAGAGTGCTCATCACGGGCACGGCCTCACCCCGGCCGGGAAGAAGGTCTTCGACAAGCCGCTGCCCAACAGCGAGCCGAAGCTGCGGGCCGTCTTCGACAAGCTCGCCGCGAAGTTCGGCACCGTGCTGGTGATCGTGGACCAGCCCGCCTCGATCGGCGCCCTCCCCCTCACTGTCGCTCGGGACGCGGGCTGCAAGGTCGCCTACCTGCCCGGCCTGGCGATGCGGCGGATCGCCGACCTCTACCCGGGCGAGGCGAAGACCGACGCGAAGGACGCCGCGGTGATCGCGGACGCGGCCCGCACCATGCCGCACACCCTGCGCTCGCTGGAGATGACCGACGAGATCACCGCCGAGCTGACCGTCCTGGTCGGCTTTGACCAGGACCTCGCGGCCGAGGCCACCCGCACGTCCAACCGGATACGCGGCCTGCTCACCCAGTTCCGCCCCTCGCTGGAGCGCGTTCTGGGGCCCCGCCTTGACCACCAGGCCGTGACCTGGCTGCTGGAGCGCTACGGCTCCCCGGCCGCCCTGCGCAAGGCCGGCCGCCGCAGACTCGTGGAGCTGATCCGCCCGAAGGCCCCCCGCATGGCAGCCCGGCTGATCGACGACGTCTTCGACGCCCTCGACGAACAGACCGTCGTGGTCCCGGGCACCGGCACCCTCGACATCGTGATCCCTTCCCTCGCCGCTTCCCTGGCCGCCGTCCACACCCAGCGCCCGGCGATGGAAGCCCAGATCAACACCCTGCTGGAGGCACACCCTCTTTCCCCGGTCCTGACGTCGATGCCCGGCGTCGGCGTCAGGACCGCCGCCGTCCTGCTGGTCACCGTCGGCGACGGCACCAGCTTCCCCACCGCCGCCCACCTCGCCTCCTACGCCGGACTCGCCCCCACCACGAAGCAGTCGGGAACCTCGATCCACGGCGAACACGCACCCCGAGGCGGCAACCGGCAACTCAAACGGGCGATGTTCCTGTCCGCCTTCGCCTGCATGAACGCCGACCCCGCCTCCCGCACCTACTACGACCGTCAGCGAGCACGCGGCAAGACCCACACCCAGGCCCTCCTCCGCCTCGCCCGCCAACGCATCAGCGTCCTGTTCGCCATGCTCCGCGACGGCACCTTCTACGAACCCCGCACGCCCGCGGACGTCGAACTCGCCGCATGACCCCAGCAAGTCAAACCACCCCAAACCAACCCTGGGCGCCTTGACGAAAGACATAGAGGCACCCCCCACACACACGTGCAGCTCAACACCCCTAACGCGCCCACTCACCGACGCCTCCAGCTCCCGCTCACCATGGTGGAGCGGGAGGAGGAGTCCGGCTGACGAGTCGCGCGGTCCGGCGGCTACGGTGCGCGGTGCTTGTTCCCGGCGGCTGCCTCCAGCACGGTGAGTTCGGCCATGCTGGTGAACGGACCGCCGTCGACGGCGGACAGCGCGCGGAGGCGGACGTGCCGTGCCGTCGTCGCCGGGAAGGTGACCTCCTTCTCGGTCTGGTCGCTGGCGAAGCTGCCCGTGGCGACCGTGTGCCAGTTCCGCCCGTCGTCACTCACGGCGAACTCGTACTGCCGCACATGGCCGTTGCTCCCGCCGTCTTGCCTCGGCAGGTACCGGAACCCGGCGATGCGGTGGCGTCCGTCGGTGTCCACCGTGACCTCGTGGGGCGGTGTGGCGGGGGGCGGGGGAGTGGGCCGTGTGCCACTGCGTGTACGGGTTGTTGTCCAGGATGTTGGCCGCCGAGCCCGGCTCCGCCTCCGTTTCCTCACTGTCGACGGACGTCACCCGCATCCGGGAGGCGGGCAGCGTGGTCGGCTCGGAGGGTGACGGGCCCCCGATGGCGTCGGCCAGGGCGAAGAACTCCCACACCGTCGCCGAACGCGGACCGCCCCAGGTGCGCTCCGCCAGCACCTGGAGTGGGCGCCGGGCGAAGAAGTCGAACCACTCGGGGCTCTGCTGCTCGGCCTTGTCGGACCAGAGGGCGACCTTGTAGCCGCGGGTGTTCTCCGGCGTCGGGAACGCGTAGTAGACGGCGCGCACGTCGACGTAGCCGTAGTCGCCGAGTTTGCGTCCGAAGCCCGGACTCACATAGTCCGTCCGGTCCGGTGCTGTGCGCTTGGCGATGCGCCAGCGGCCGTCGCGGCCGTCGGAGTCCTCGGCTGGTTCCACGTCCTGGCCCGCGACCAGGGCCAGCAGGCCCACCGCGTTCGCCGCCTTCTCGCCCTGGTTCTGCTCGGGCAGGTGCCCGAGCAGGTTGAGGGCGTCGGCGACCAGCGCGGCGCGGGCGGCTTCGTCGTCCCAGGCGATCCTCGGCTTGCCCGGGTCGTTCTAGTCGTGGGCCGCGCACCACGGCGGCCGTCTCCTGGCCGCCGGGAACCTCGCGGATCACCCGCCGGATCGCGGAGATGATCTGGGTGACGGTGTCCTGGGTGGCCACCGCGTCATCGAGGACGGTGGAATCCAGCGCCCGCCGCTGTGTGCCCTTGAGGACACCGGTCGCGGCCACGACGTTCTTGACCGTGGTGAAGATCCGCGTCGGGTCGGCCGAGTTGCGCAGGAAACGCCGGAAGTACGTCAACACCGACGGGTCGAACGCGGTGTCGTGCAGGCCGAGCCCGCAAGCGGCCTTCCACCGCAGGTCACACCGCAACTCCTGGACCGTCTCGAAGTCCGACAACCCGTGCAGGATCTGCAGCACCACCGTCGCGGCCAGGACCTGCGGCGGCAGACTCGGACGGCCGTTGGACGAGGGATACATGTCCGCGAACATCCCCGGCGGGAACAGCACCTCGCGGTGCTCGGCCAGAAACGCGAACACACTCCCCACCGGGATCAACTCCCGGCACGTCTCCCACACATCCGGCCCGACCGGCTCCCCGGCCCATTCCTCCTGCATGCCTACAAGACTGGCCCCGACTCCACCGAGCCGGGGCCAGAACACCAGATTTTCAGCAGTCTTCTAGGCATCCACGCGCCGGGTTGGCTGGCCGGCGGCGAAATACGCCACGAGCTCGGGGTCCAGGGGAGGTACCTCGTACGGCGTGCCGCCCTCGCGCAGCGATCGGGTCGCCAGCACGCCAGTGGCCACGCTCATCCGGGCTGAGACCGGTGAGGTGTCGGTGACGCCGCCCTCGCGGACGAAGCGACAGAACTCCTCGACGACCCGGGCGTCGGCACCGCCGTGGGAGCCTTTCGCCTCCGGGACGCGGTGCACGACGTCGGCATCAGCACGGTAGCCGGAGGGCCCGGTGTTCCAGACCCGTACCTCGTCGCCAGGGCCGTCGCCGAAGTTCTCCAGCCGACCCTCGGTGCCGATGACCGTGTAGTTGCGGAAGTAGTCCGGACTGAAATGGCATTGCTGATAGGCGGCGATGACGCCGTTGTCCAGCTGCATGTTCATCACCGAGACGTCTTCGACGTCCACGACATGGTGCAGGTCCCGGCGCTCGGCCGGCGGCCAGTCGAACTCGCGCAGCCATCCCTGCGGCCGGGGGGTGCCCGGCTCGCGGCGGGGCAGGTCGCCGTAGACCATCAGGTCACCCAAGGCGTTGACACGCCGGGTGTAGCCACCGGCCAGCCAGTGCAGCACATCGATGTCGTGCGCGGCCTTCTGCAGCAGCAGCCCGGTGGTGTTTCGGCGGTCGGCGTGCCAGTCCTTGAAGTAGTAGTCCCCGCCGTACGAGACGAAGTGCCGTACCCAGATGGTCTTGGGCTCGCCGATGTCACCGCGGGCGATGATGTCCCGCATCAGCCTGACGACGCCCATGTGCCGCATGTTGTGACCGACGTAGAGACCTGTGCGGGTCTCGTGGGCGGTGCGCAGTATGGTGTCGCACTGCTCGACGGTGATGCCGAGCGGCTTCTCGATGTAGGTGGTCTTGCCTGCCTTGAGCACATCGCAGGCGATGGACTCGTGCGTGGCGTCCGGGGTGGCGACGATGACGGCGTCGAGCGAGTCGTCATCCAGCAGCCGGCGGTGGTCGTCGACCGCCGTCGCCCCCTCGATCAGCTCGGGCACCTGGGCTCGTATCGCCGGGTCGATGTCGGCGACCGCCGCCACCACCGAGCCCTTGCCGGGCCGATGCGAGCTGATCGCCAGGTTGCGTCGCAGCCCGAGTCCGATGACTCCGATGCGTAGATCTTCCACGTGCGGGGTTCCTGTTCTGCGTCGACAGTGAGCTGGGACTACTTCTTGCCCGTCTCGATGGCCTGCTCGAACTCGCGGCGGATCGCATCGCCGGCCGTACGCCGCCACTTGGGCAGGATTTCCTGCTTGAACGACGACAGTGGCTTGCGGCCGGCGACGATGTCGATCACCCCGTCGTACACCTCAGAGGTGGATGAGGCTCCCTTGGACGCGTTGGTGTCGGAGAAGAAGCCCGTGGTGGGGTTGATCCTGCCGATCTTCATCAGCTCGACCTCGGACTCGTGGATGGCGCGAGTGGTGTCGGGCTTGCCGGGAAGGTAAAGGGTCTGCGGGCCATTGGCGGCCAAGGTGAGGGGCTGCTTGGTGGTGAGCACCTCGGCGTTGCCCTTCCGGTTCAGTACTACGTCGCCGTCCTTGGACCGGGTGTGGTGGGTGCCTTCCAGGCCGTTGTCGAGGAGCAGTCGCTCCTCGGTGCCGAAGGGAGCGCTGAGGTAGTCGAGGATCCGGAGAATAGTTTCGACGCGGTCCTTGCCGACGTTCTTGCTGATACCGGTGAAGCCCACGGAGCCGTAGCCGTAGCTGTAGGAGGGTGCCATGCCCTTCTCTGCGGCGAAGGGGACGACGATCTTGGCGGGCCAGTCGTACATGACGCTGTCGTTGAGGAAGCCGGGGAAGGACTGGACGTGCAGACCCAGGGTGCCGCCGTCCATCTTCTCCAGTGTGGTGGACAGGTTCGGGTCGGGCCAGAACAGCTTCGCCTGCTGGCACTTGAGGGCGAACTCGATGCCGGCGAAGTACTCGTCCGTCTCGAAGAGGTGGGTCAGCTTGCCGCCGTCCATGCGCCAGCCGTTGGGCGCCCCGTGCCACAGCGCGAACTGGCCGATGTGGTTCACATAGGCCGGTTCCAGGACGTACTTCTTGCGCCGGACGTCGAGGAGTTCCTTTGCCTTGTCGAAGAAGTCCTGGGCGTCGTCGAACTGCACGCCGCCGACCGGCTTCCAGAAGTCCTCGTTGGCCACATAGACCTGGCCCTGGCGGCCGTAGGGGACGGCGATTCCCCAGATCTTCCCGTTGAAGACGGCGGTCTTCCAGGCGAATTCCGGGATGTTCGCCAGGTTCGGGTACTTCTTGACCGCGTCACCCGACAGATACGAGGTGAGGTCGTGGAACTTCGCCTCCAGCAGCGCCGGGACGTTCTTGAGGCCCTGGTTCGGCGGGAACCACATGAGGTCCGGCAGGTCGCCGCCGGCGATGGTGGCATTGAACTTCGCACGGTAGACGTCCTCGGCCCCGAGGCCGTTGACGATCGTCATCTCCAGGTCGGAGCCGAGACGCCGGTTCACCTCCTGCCAGTACGCGTTGCGGTCCGTGGCCGGTGCCGCGGTGGTGAAGGTCTCGGTCAGCAGGGTGACCGGCTTGCCGTCGCCGGGCTTCTTGCTGACGCTGCGCGCCAGGTCCTTGGGGTAGCGCGGGTATGCCGGATCGAGGCCCTGGGCACTGCCCGGGAGATCCGGGGCGGGGACGTTGGCCGGCACGTACGTCGGCAGCTTGGCCTTGGCCGACGCTTCCGCTCCACCGCCCTTCGCGGAGGAACCGGTCGTACAGGCGGTGAGCGAGCCGGCACCGGCGAGGCCGAGGCCGGCTGCACCGGCGATGCCCATGAATCCGCGGCGGTTGACGTTCGTGGGGGACATGACGCTCCTTTGTATGTAAAGCGTGAGAGGTCAGGCTTTGACGGCGCCGGTCAGTACACCCTTGACGAAGTACTTCTGGAGGAAGGGGTAGACGGCGATGATCGGCAGCACGGCGAGGATGAGCACGGCCATCGACATCGATGCGCTGGCCGGCAGGACACTCACGCCCATCGCCTTGGCGTTGAAGGTGTCGCCCTGGAGCACATACGAGCGCAGCACGACCTGGAGCGGCAGTTTGTCCGGGTCGTTGATGTAGAGCATCGCGTTGAAGAAGTTGTTCCAGTACGCGACGGCGTAGAACATGCCGACCACGGCGATCACGGCCTTCGACAGTGGCAGCACGATCCGGCACAGGACCGTGACATCACCGGCGCCGTCGAGGCGAGCTGCTTCGTGCAGCTCGTCGGGCACGCTCTGGAAGAACGCCCGCACCACGATGACGTTGAAGGCGTTGAGCGTGATCGGGGCGATCAGTGCCCCGTAGGTGTCGAGCATTCCCAGCTCCTGTACGACCAGGTAGCTGGGAATGATGCCGGGCGTGAAAAGGAACGTGCCTACGACGACCAGCAGGAGCGGCTTGCCGGCGAAGGTGCCTGGCCGGGACAGTCCGTATGCCAGGCAGACCGTGCAGAGCAGGCTCAGCGCGGTGCCGACGACGGTCACGACCACGCTCACCAGGGCAGCACGCGTGATGACCCCGCCGGAGAGGACCACGCGATAGGCCTCCAGGGTCGGCTGCTCGGGGAACAGGACGTAGCCGCCGTTGGCGGCGAGTTCCGCCTTGGTGGCCAGGCTGGTGCCGATGGCGAGGAGGAAGGGGTATCCGACGGCAACGATCATTGCCACGATGACCAGGAACTTGATTCCCTGTCCCGCCCAGCTGGGCCGCTCCATCCAGACGGGCCGTTCGGAGGACTTGCTTCCCCGGCGCAGTGGCTTGGACGCAGTCGGTGTGCTCATCGGTAGACCCCCTGCTCCCCGAGGCGGTGGGCGAGCTTGTTGGCGAGGACGATCAGGACGAAGCCGATGACGCCCTTCATCAGCCCGGCGGCGGTTGACATGCCCCAGTCCCCGTCGACGACTCCGTGGTAGTAGACGTAGGTGTCGAGCACTTCCGCCGCGTCCGTGCCCACCGCGTCGCGCTGGAGGAGAATCTGCTCGAAGCCGACCGACAGGATGTCGCCGAGACGCAGAATCAGCAGCATGATCATCACTGGCCGGATGCCGGGCAGGGTGATGTGCCACATGCGGCGCAGCCAGCCGGCGCCGTCCATGGCCGCCGACTCGTACAGCGAGTTGTCGATGGAGGCCATGGCGGCCAGGAAGATGATCGCGCCCCAGCCGGCGTCCTTCCAGACGCTCTGGGAGGTGATCAGCAGGATGAACGTGTCCGGGTTGGTCATGATGTTGCCGACGGGGACACCGTGGTCGTTCAGAAAGCTGCTGACGGTGCCTGCGCCGCCGAAGACCTGCTGGAACATGCCGACGACGACGACCCAGGACAGGAAGTGCGGCAGGTAGACCACGGTCTGCATGAACCGTCGGGTCCTGGTGCTGATCAGCGAGTTGAGGAACAGCGCGAGGGCGATGGGCACGGGGAAGTAGAGGAACAGCTGGACGGCGCTGATCTCCAGGGTGTTCCAGACCGCCGTCCAGAACTCCGGTTCCTCCAGAAGAGCCGTGAAGTTGCTCCAGCCGACGAACGGGCTTTCCTTGAAGCCCAGGTACGGCTGGTAGTCCTGAAAGGCGATGCTGTTGCCTGCCAGGGGCAGGTAGAAGAACACCGCGAAATACAGGATCCCGGGTACACACAGGAGCAGCAGCACGCGGTCCCGTCGGAGCCGTTCCCGCAGCGGCCGTCGGCTGGACGGCTTTCGCCCTTTGTCGCGTACTCCGGCCTTACCGCTCGACGGGCTCCTGCCGACTGTGGGGCGGATGTTGGACGGTAGGCGTGTCCTGGCGGGACGAAGTAGACCCAGCAGCCGACACCCTCACCTCCTGCGTCGAATGGCGAACTGAAACGGTCGCCGGCCTCTTGGGCAGGGACGGGCGTCAGGACCCACAGCTGGGAGGCCGTGCAGCACCAACGCGTTGGCCGAATCTTGCAACAGCCGTCCCACCAGTGACAAGACTTGTTCGTTAGCACTTTGATTTACGCATGTGCGCGCAAAGACTTCCGGTAACTTTGCTCGGGCCTTCGTCGCGTGCCTACTCGGTGCTGGTCGGTGCTGGTCGGTGCTGGTCGGTGCGGGGAACGGCCCACCGCTGCCACGTTCGAGTTGAACTCAGGCTCCTGTGTGGAGGCCCTGGGCCAGGTGGCCTCCCTGAGGCCGTCCAGGGCGGACACGAGAGATCGGTAGGTCCAGGTGCCGGGGGAGCGCGTGCCGATACTCTGGGCGGCGGCGGGTGGCGAGCATTCGAGCGGCGTGACGCCGACAGCCAGACCCGTGCGGCAGCGACGCAAGCCAGTCGCTCACCCGGAGAAGTAGCGGATAGCGCTGTCAACGACAGCACCTGCCAGCGATCGTGAATGATTGTTTGCGTTCTATATTACGCATAATGAGCGATATCGGGCATCGTGACGGTCCCAGGAACCGCAGGCGAGAGGGAGGTGTGCCCGTTCGCGGCGCGCGTCTGATTCGCAGGTTCGGCTGATGCCCGTAGGCAGATACTTCGGCGGACCGAGACCATCACGGAAGTGTTCGGCCTGCAGTACGGCCGTCGCGTCTGGAGGTGTTTCAGGCCGGCGAGTATCGGCCGGCCGAAACAGCCTGGTGGCGGTCTCAGTTGCCTGCGAGTACCCCAAGGAGCCGCGCGACTTCCGAGGCCACGAGATCGCGCGCCGGGCCGATGTACCTACGGGGATCGACTGTTTCGGGCTGCTGGTAGAGGCAACCACGAACTGCCTGGGTGAAGGTGTTGTTCAGGTGCGTTGACACGTTCACCTTCGTCATTCCCGCTGCGACGGCCTTGCGGAGATCCGAGTCGGCGACCCCGGACGAACCATGGAGAACAAGGGGGACGCTCACAGCTTCACGGAGCCGCGTGATGAGTGCGAAGTCGAGGACTGCGTCACGGCTGAGCATGGCGTGCGAGCTGCCGACCGCGACGGCCAGGGCATCGACGTCCGTCGCCTCGACGAACGCCCGGGCCTCGACCGGGTCGGTGCGGACGCCAGGTGCGTGGGCCCCGTCCTTGCCGCCGACCTCGCCCAGTTCTGCCTCCACCCAGACATTCGAGACGTGGCAGTGGGCCGTGACGTCTCGTGTGGCTTCCACGTTGCCGTCGTAGGGCAGCTTGGCTGCGTCGAACATCACCGATGTGAAACCGATTTCGACGGCCTCATGCACGAGACCGACCGATTCCGCGTGGTCGAGGTGCACGGCCACGGGAACGTCGGCCATGCGCGCCAGAGCAAGGGAAGCCAACCCGATCGGCACCAGCGACCCGTGGTAGCGCGTGGTGTTCTCACTGATCTGAAGGATCACCGGCAACTGTGCCTTCACGGCGCCGGAGACAATGGCCTCGGCGTGCTCGAGTTGCACGACGTTGAACGCACCCACGCCCACGCCCTCGCGGTAGGCCGAATTGATGATCTCTTCAGTGGGTGTCAGGGGCATGAGTACTCTCCACGGAAACGGTCGTTCGGAACTGGTCGTAGAGGCCGGCGTCGAAGTCTCCGGCCACCGGGCAGGGGACCGCTGCCGCGGAAAGGGCGACGGCCTCGCGCAGTACGGTCGGCCATGTCTCACCCGAGGCCAGCCCGGCGGCGAGTGCGGCCACGCACGCGTCACCGGCTCCGGTCGGATTGCCGGTGAGCCGCTCGGGCGGAGCGGCGCGCCAGCTTCCCTGCGGGGCGATGGCGTGCAGGCCGTCCGGACCGTACGACATGACGACGGTGTGCGCGCCGAGGCCACGCAGCTCGGCCGCGGCGTCAGCGGGTTCCGTGTTTCTCGTGACCTGGGCGATTTCGGCTGCGTTGGGTTTGACCACGCTCGGCCCGGCGCTGAGGCCTTTGAACAGGGCATCTCCGCTGGTGTCGAGGATCGTTGCGGCTCCCGCCTCGGCAGCCAGGCGGATGAGCTGTGCGTACGTGTCGGACGACAGGCCGGGCGGCAGGCTGCCCGACAGCACAACCACCCGAGCGTCACGGACCAAACGAGTGAAGCGCGCGACGAAGTCGGTCCATTCCGACATCTCGATGTGCGGGCCCGACTGGTTGAACACGGTGGCATCGCCGTCCGCCCGGGAAACGACGGTGACAGTGCGGCGCGAGTCGGCCTTCAGCGGAACAAGCTCGTCCTGCAGCCGCGCTGCGTGCAGCTCGTCGCGGATCAGTCTGCCGTTCGGGCCACCGGCGAATCCGGTCACCATGGCCGGACGCCCCAGCGTCGTCAGTACGCGAGCGACGTTGATGCCCTTGCCACCGGCACGTTCGAAGGCGGCAGTGACACGGTGCGAGCTGTGCGGTACCAAGGCATCGACGATGTACGTGACATCGAGGGCCGCGTTGAGGGTGACGGTGAGGATCACAGCGATTGAGTCCTCTGTGCCTGCGCCGCCGGAGAAGGAACAGCTGCGCTGCCCGCTGTCCGCCAGGCAATGAGTCCCGCCCCCAGGCACCCGGCCTCGTCTCCCAGTTTGCCGCGGACCAGTTCGGGAAGCCGTTGGAAGGTGAGCCGTTCGGCCAGGCGCACACGCAGAGGGTTCAGAAGCAGACCGTCCGCTTGGGCCAGACCACCGCCGAGCACGATGAGCTCGGGGGCAAAGAGCGTCGTGAAGATTGCCAGCGCCGCAGCCAGCGCCTCCACCGCGCGGTCCCATATCGCCAGGGCGTCGGGGTCGCCGTCGGCCAGCAGCGCGGCTACGTCGGCGGCGCCGTCGACCATGCGCCCGGAGCGTATGGAGTAAGCCGCGGCGATCGCCGCGGCTGACGCCAGAGTCTCCAGACACCCCCTGGCACCGCAGGCGCAGAGTTCGCCATCCGGGTCGATGACCACATGCCCGAGTTCACCGGCGTAGCCAAGGCCTCGCACAGGCCGCCCGTCACAGAAGACAGCGGCCGAAATGCCGGTGTCGATCGGCATGAAAAGGACGTCCCTGGCCTCGCCGGCCGCTCCCAGGCTGCATTCGGCTGCCCCGCCCGCTCGCACATCTTGGCCAAGCGTGACCGGTAGTCCCGTCGTCTCCTCGAGCATCGCGCCGAGAGGAAGATTGCTCCAGCCGATGTTGGCCGAATAGACCGCGCGCTCTGCCACCTCGTCGACAATGCCGGGAACGACAACCCCTGCACGCCGCACGGTCATCCCCCGGGAAGCCGCCTGCTCGGCGAGGGCACACACCGCGGCGCTGATCTCCGCCACTACAGCCCTGGGTCCTTGCCGGCCAGGCGTCGCCCGCCGCAGTCTGCCAAGGGGCTTCATCTCGCGGTCGAGCAACGCCCCCTTCATACTGGTGCCCCCGACGTCCAGTGCGATCACGCACTCACGCCGCTCACCGCCGTCATGCATGGCTGTCCTCAAGGACCACGGAGCGTGTGAGGTTACGGGGGCGGTCGGGGTTGTAGCCGCGTGACTCGGCACAGAGCACCGCCAGCCGCTGTGCCCGGATCAGATCGGCCAGCGGGTCGATCTGCCCGGCAACACCTGCTGACCGGGCGACGAGCGTGCCGCCGACGCGGGCGACGTCATCCGCCAGGCCCTGCGGCACGGAGCCGAGCACCCATGCGACACGGCCCGGCCCGGTGATGCTGATCGGTCCGTGGCGGTACTCCATGGCCGGATATGCCTCGGTCCACGACCCGGCGGCTTCGCGCATCTTCAGTGCTGCCTCCAGGGCAAGGCCGTAGGTCCAGCCTGTCCCCAGGAAGGTGAACTGCTCCGCATCGCACACGTCGGCGTCCAACGGCATGGACACGGCCGCTTCGGCGTCCTGGACGGCCTGGGCGAGTGAGCGCACACCCTCGGGCAGCACACCCTCGGACTCCAGATGCGCACGCAGCAGGGCGAGAACGGTCGTGGCGAAGCGCGTCTGGACCACCGACTCCTCGTCAGCGAAATCGAGCACCGCAACGGAGTCGGCTGCCCGAATGATCGGTGTGGCGGGGTCCGCGGTGATCGCACTCGTCGGCGTGACGCCCTTGACGCGGGCGAGCGCATCCAGGACCTCGGTCGTGGTGCCGGACCGGGATATGCCCAGGACTCTGTCGTAGGCTCGTCCGAACGGGAACGCGGAGGCAGCGAAAGCATCTGTCTCTCCGTGGCCACCGCGCTCCCGAAGCTCGGCGTAGGCGAGGGCCATGAACCAGGAGGTGCCGCAGCCGATCACGGCGACCCGCTCCCCTCTGCGGGGCAAGACCTGGGAGTGGGCAGGAAGCGACTCACCAGCCCGCTTCCAGACAGCGGGTTGTGAGACGATCTCCATCGATGTACGGAACGCGTTCGGCGCAGTCATGCAGTGAACTCCTGCGGATGGGCTGGAAGGCAGCGGGGGCGGACAGGGCGACAACGCTTCGGCGGTGGGACCAGCACGTGATGAAACAAGTTGCTCGTTAGATTACGTTTTAAGCATATGTGATCAGAGCGTGGTCGTCACTCCCCCTGTCGCTCTGCCACCTCCTGCAGGTCCGCACGCTCGCGGCAATGCAGGTTCCGCCTGGCAATGTTCGTAGCCTTTTGAAATCCGGATGCCGTTGAAGCAACTACTTGCATGCAGCGGGCGACCTCTCGACCGGTGCGCACCTCGGGTTCGGATTCCGTCGCAGTGACACCGGCGACTGGCACGTTTGCGGTCATGAGCCAATGCGGCCTGGTGAAGCGGCAGTTCGGGCGCCCGACGGGGCATCCGACAGGGACGCGTTCATCATCGCGGACGCCGCCCGCGCGATGCGCACACGCTGCGGACGATCGACGGAGCGCGTCCTGGGCCGCCGTTCCGGCCCGGAGGCCCACCTGTGGTAGCTGGGCGTCACGCTGTGCCAGGCCGTGGAGGTGAGCTGCCACACCCCCGCCGAGGTCAATGGGTGTGGACGCCCACCTCGTGCAGTGAGTAGCCCCAGTCCGTGCCCCGATCCAGGAACTGGAGGCGGATGTATCGGGCGGGGACGGCCGCGAACCTCGCGGTGTCCAGGCCGCCGTCGCCGGCGGTCGTGGACCAGGCGGTGCGCCAGTGTGTGCCGTCGGTGGACAGGTCGACCCGGTACGACTTCCCGTACGCGCGTTCCCGGTCGAGGGTGACGCGTCCGATCCGGTGGGTGGTGCCGAGGTCGACGCGCAGCCAATGGTCGTCGCTCCAGCCGCTGGCCCAGCGTGTTCCTCGGGTGCCGTCCGAGGCCCGGCCTGGCTCGCAGCTCGTGTACGGGTTCCCTTCCGTCGAACTGGACGTGGCCGGAGCGCCCTTGGCGAAATTCACGACGGTCCGGTGCCGCTCGGAGGCACCCCAGGTGTCGAGGTAGGACTCGGCCCCGTGGAAGAGGTCGTCGACCACGTCCTGCCCGCCGACGAGCCGGATGTCCTCGATCCGGTCGGGCACGAGGGCGTAGTGCGCGGCTCCGTCGGTGTTCAGATCCCAGGTGTGCTCGCCGGTCGTCTGCTGGTCGATGACGGTGCCGCCGTCGACGCTGCGGAACGGGTAGGTGACCGGGTCCGGGGTGTCCGCGCCGCGGGCCGGGCCAGCCGCCGACCCCGTTCATGTCCGTGCCGTAGCCGTAGCCCACGCCGTAGCGTCACGCAGCGCGTCCGTACGCTCCGCCACGCTGAACGCCTCGGAGCCGTTCATGCAATGGGCGATGAAACCGCCGAGCCCGTAGACGCGTCCGGTCCAGTTCAGGTCCATCCAGCTGTGCGAGGACAGGACGCCGGGGTAGGACTCGGGTCTGCCGCACGATCGGGTGACATCTGAACTGCTGAGACTGCTGCAGGGTTGGGTGGCACCTGACCTGGCTTGCTGAGAGGCGGCCTGGAAGGATGTCGCAGTGCCCAAGCCGTATCCGAAGGAGTTCCGCGAGGACGTCGTGCGGGTCGCGCGCGACCGTGAGCCCGGCGTCACGCTGGAACAGATCGCCGCCGACTTCGGCGTCCACCCGATCACGCTGTCGAAGTGGCTGCGCCGCGCCGAAACCGGCGAGGGCTCCAGGCCCGCAACGGCATCGGGTGAGTCGGCCGAGCTGCGTGAGGCCCGGAAGCGGATCCGGCTGCTGGAGCAGGAGAACGAGGTGCTTCGGAGGGCTGCGGCGTATCTGTCGCAGGCGAACCCGCCGTCAAAATGATGTACCCGCTCGTCCGCGAGCCGGCCGCCGCCGCTGCCCCATTCCGGGTGCCGGTGGCGGTGACGTGCCGGGTGCTCGGGCTGGCCCGCCAGCCCTACTACCGGTGGCTGGGCCGGCCGGTCACCGACACCGAACTCGCCGAGGCATACCGGGCCAACGCCCTGTTCGACGCTCACCGCGACGACCCCGAGTTCGGCCACCGCTTCCTCCTCGACGAGGCCCATGCGGCCGGTGAGCCGATGGCAGGGCGGACCGCCTGGCGGATCTGCCGGGACAACGGCTGGTGGAGCGCGTTCGGCAGGGGCAGAGGCCGGGGCAAGAACGCCAAGGCCGGCCCTCCGGTCCACGATGACCGGGTGCGGCGCGACTTCACCGCCGACGGGCCGAACCGGCTGTGGCTGACAGACATCACCGAGCACGCCACCGGCGAGGGCAAGTTGTATCTGTGCGCGGTCAAGGACGTGTACTCCGGACGCATCGTGGGCTATTCCATCGACGCCCGGATGCAGTCCAGCCTCGCGGTGAGAGCCCTTGAATCCGCCGTCGCCCGCCGCGGCCAGGTCGTCGGCTGCATCGTGCATTCCGACCGCGGGTCGCAGTTCCGCTCACGGAAGTTCGTCGCAGTCCTCGCACGTCACAGCGTGATCGGATCGATGGGCAGAGTGGGTGCCGCAGGCGACAACGCAGCCATGGAGAGCTTCTTCGCGCTGCTGCAGAAGAACGTCCTCGACCGCCGCGCCTGGGCCACCCGCCAGGAACTGCGGATCGCGATCGTCACCTGGATCGAGCGCACCTACCACCGCCGCCGGCGCCAGAAACGCCTGGCCCGATTGACCCCCGTCGCGTACGAAGCCATCATGACCCCACCCGCAGCCCTGGCTGCATAGACCCCGCTGTCACCCGATCATGCAGCAGTCCCTCGCCTCGAAGATGTCGAGCATCCGGCCGGTGGTATTGACGCTCATGTGGTCGATCTCGAGCATCATCCCGCGTTGCATCATGCCGCGCACGGCGTGCTCACCCAGGTCGGTGAGCACGCGGGCGTTGCACTGCGCGTCGCTGACGTACGAGGGGTTCTCCACTCGGGCGGGGGGTCTCTTCTCCGCCCCGGGTGCCGCGGCCAGGCCGACGGGGTTGTCGCGCTGGGGGCCGGCGCACCGCTCACAGGAACATGCTGCGCACGCCCAGCGCGTACAGCTCGTCCAGCCCTTTGTCGATGTCCTCCTCGCCGCACTGCGGGATGTCCAGGATCTGCTTGCAGCGGCTCCGAGGTCTCGACGCCCAGGGGCACCGCCAGCTTGCCCTGCTCGATGACAGTACGGGCCTGTTCGCCGTCGGTGACGATCCGGAACCAACCCTTGCCCGTACCGCCGTACATCTCGTCGACGTAGGCCTGGAGGTTGTAGGTCAGTTTGGCCAGGAGGCGGATCGACGTCATCTCGTCACAACTGTGGTCCTTCTTGAAGGTGGGCCAGCCCACCGGGTCGTGCTTGCCGTCACCACCCTTGGTGATGACGTCGAAGAGGGCGAGCGAGCCGCCGGGGTAGTGCTCCGGGCAGTCCTTCACCGCATCCGCGATCACGTGTCGGAGGACGTCTTGCCGCAGATCAGACGCCCGCCGAACGCCTCGTTGGACATCAGGTGGTTGTGGGCGTCGACGAAGCCGCGCACCTCGCCTTCGGCGTTCGTGCCGGTGAAGGGCTCGCCGGTGACGTTGATTGCGGAGTCCGGTGACGGTCGCGCGGTCGGCGTCCACCAGTCGCCGTCCGCCGCGGAACTCGGCGTCGGTGCGAGGGCGGTGGCCAGGAAATGGAAGGGCAGGGCGATGGCGGTGACGCTGATGCGTCGGCGATACGGGCGGCGGGCGGTGGTCACGGGCCACGTCCCTCGGTCGGCGAGACGGCTCGACTGGCCGAGCCGCCCGGGCTCGGCTCGCGGCCAGGGAGGCCAGAGTTGTCACGACCGGCACGGTCGGTGCGACAAGGATTCCACTGTTGTACGTGGAGTCAAGAGGCTCAGCGACCCTTCGGTCCGCTGCGGGACGTCATGAAAATGATCAGAGGGTGATTGTAATTGCCAGAAAATAATCGTTCACGCGCAACACTTGTCGTCCAGTGTCGCCGTGTTGCACGATTGCGCAGCCCTCGCACGACCAACACCACCGGCCGGAACGTGGGCGCCCAGCCGTGGGGGCGGCGAACCCGGTTCACACGCTGACCACTTCGCCGTCGTCGTCGCAGATCAGGACGTATACCGGGCGATCGCGCTGCTATGCCGTCAAGTCCGCCAGGAGGCTCGCATCTGCGGCCTCCACTCCGCGCCCTTTCCCACCTTCCGAAAGGTTCCTGACGATGAAGGCACCGTTCCCTGTCCGATCCACCCGGCCGACGCGCGGCGGCGCACTGGTCGGCGCCTTGGTCCTTGCTGCTTCGTTCGGGACGACCTTGGTCACGGTGGACACTGCTGCGGCCTCCGAGACCCCAGGCTCGTACACCAACTACGGCTTCCCCTCCGGTACGGGAGGACTGAACAGCGTCACCTTCCGCACCACCGTCACCAAGGATGCGGGGCCCGCCTCCAACATCTTCTGGAGCCACCAGTTCGGCTTCACCGCCGGCAGCGGTGCGTACACCGGAATGCAGTCCAACGGCCCCGGACAGACCCGTACCTTCCTGTTCTCGCTCTGGGACGCGACCGAGGCGAAGCCCGGCTCCAGCGGTAGCTACTGCATCGACTTCGGCGGCGAGGGTGTGGGCAAGAGCTGCCGACTGAAGACCGACTGGGAGGAAGGGCACACCTTCCGCACCCGGGTGGCGCACGAGGGCGACCGCTGGTTCGGCGTCACCGTCACCAACGAGACCACCGGCGCCTCGTTCAAGCTCGGCAGCATTCGCGCCGGATCGACGCAGGTCTCGCCCCACGGCATGGTCGACTGGACCGAGTACTTCGAGTGGAACAACCCGAAGGCGTCCTGCAACGACCAGCCCTACTCACAGGCTCGGTTCGGCCTGCCGGTGGCGAACGACGGAGCCGTCACCGCGAGCGTCACGTCGACGCGCACGAGCTCGACCTGCTCCTCCTACACCCGGGTGGACCAGGTCGCCGACGGCACCGTCCAGACCAACGGCATCGGCAACTCCCTGCGCGGCCCGATCACGGGCCTGGGCGGCAAGGTAGTCGACGGCTCGCGGAACGTCAGCGGCGACCCGGCCATCCTCTACAGTCCCACCGGCGGCGCCAACCAGGCCTGGGTGCTTGGCAAGGACGGCGCCCTCCACTTGATGGGCCAGGGCCTGTGCCTCGACCTCAAGGGCGGCGCCACTGCCAACGGCACCCCGGCGATCATGTGGACCTGCACCGGCGGCGCCAACCAGCAGTGGCGCTACGAGAACGGCGCCCTGCGCAACCCCGCATCCGGCCGTTGTCTCGACATCCCCGGAGGAAACGCGGCCAATGGCGCCAAGCTCGCCCTGTGGGACTGCAATGGTGGCTCACATCAGAAGTGGACTATTCCTACCACACCATGACGAAGCGCCAAGGCGGCCGAAGCCCTGTGTCATGGGACGCGGGCTTCGGTCGGCCCGCCACAGCGGCGCCCGGCTCCCGGCGGACATCCGCTGGCGGTGAAGCCGCGGCCGCGGTCGGCATGACCCGCCGCCACCCGTGGCGGAGAGACCCGTGGCCGCGCCCACCGCATCGCACGCCAGGATCAGCCGGGCCCGGAGAGCGGGGCCCTGGGTGCCCTTGCACCGCCTCACCAACCGCTCCGGCTCTGCCCGCTCCCCGGCGGGCGGTTCCCATGGCGCAGGCTTCAGGCCTGGACGCGTCACGCAGCCGCTCGCCCGCGACGCCCCGCTGCGACTGATGGGGTTACGAGGGGCAGGCGGGCCCGGCGGATGACGGTCCACCGGGCTCACCTGCGTGGGGGCGGGCTTTGTTTCAGGGCGCGATAGCCATGTCGAAGACGTGGATGTTGCCGTTGGCCGGCAGAACCACGCATTCGATCTTCTTCGACGGCTCCAGCGGGATGGAGTTGGCGAACACCCGGTAGGCGATGCCCGAATTGCCGTAGCCGCTGGGCCGGTTGCGACCGTCCGTCGAGGCCACCAGGGTCGCGCCGTGGGCGTTGGCGGGGTCGAAGGACCAGTTGGGGAAGCCGAAGGTACCCGTGGAGCTCGTCCCGTCGGTGTAGAACACGGTGGCCTTCCCGGTGGCGGAGCTGGTCACACCGGAGCCGAGGAAGACGAGTCTGCTGCCGGAGCCGGTCATCGCGATGGCCTGGCCGCCGGCCGACACGTTGTCCTTCGTGCCCACCGGAGCGGCGGGCCACTTCAGCTCGGCTCCGAGTGCCTTGACCCCGGCGCCGGGGGTGAGGCCGGCCGCGGCCAACTTCTGGGCGGAGAAGCTGTTGCCCTCACCGTCGTAGTTGCCGGGAGCGGTGTTGCTCTCGCTCGTGATGGCGACGTTGTTGTAGGCGGCGGGCAAGTTGGCCACGGGGTCGCCCGACCGCTGGACGCGGGTGGCGGTGGCCGTTCCAGCGCCGTCCCCACCCCGGTAGCTGGCGGTGGCCGTAAAGGTCCGCACACTGAAACCGGGCCGCTTCCCGGGCACTTGAATGCTGAAGACCGCGGTGACAGAGGCACCCTTGGCGAGCGATCGGTCGATGCGCCTGACGGAGGGCTGGACGTGCCAGCCGACGGGACCGTGGAAGGTGACCTTCAAGGCACGCATCCGGTCGGGACCGATGTTCTTGACGGTGACCTTCACCTCGGATATCGCCGGCCCGTCGAGGTCGACCTCGGAAATGGTCACCTCGGTCCCGGCTGCCGGCTCACCCTGGGGAGCAGCCTGAGCTTGGTCGGTGACGAGCGGGACCGCTGCGGGCGGGGCCGCGGCCATGGGTCTGAACAGTCTGTGCATGCCTGCCGATCGCACTGTGTTCCTCTCCTGTCGGACGGCGGGTGGGGTGACGGCGCCGGTCAGCCGACCGGCGGCATCTCCGAGGGGCGCGAGTCCAGGCCGGTGCGGAGGTTGACCCAGGAGCCGCGGGTGAAGTCCGGAATGGCGACCGGGCGGCCGTCCGCCTTGAGGGACTTGACGCTCAGGGGGATGGGTGAACACCACGCGGCGGAGTCGTACACGTCGATGTCCGGAACGAGTCCGGCGCGCATGAGCTGCACGGTGCGCCACTGCATGACGTAGTCCGCGCCGCCGTGGCCGCCGTTGTTGGCCGCGTCGTCACCGATCTTCGTCCAGAGCCAGTGGTCGAATTCCTTGCTGTAGGAGGCGAAGTCGGCCCAGGCGTGGCCGCTGTGGTCGGGTTCGACGTAGACGCGCGCGCCGGTGGAGGAGGTGCTGGCGTAGTCCTCGAAGATGCCGCGGCTGCCGGCGATGGTGTTGATCCGGCTGTACGGCCGGGGGGAACTGACGTCGTGTTCGGCGCGGATCACACGGCCCTTGTCCGTGTCGATGAGGCAGGTGACCTGGTCGCCCTTGATGTAGGTCTCTTTCCATGACGGGTGGGACTTGTCGACGAAGCGTTCCCGGTAGTCCGCGAGTCCCTTGGGTTCCGTGGCGGTGGCCCGCAAGGTGGTCATCCGGTCCCCGCGGTGGATGTCCATGGCGGCCGCGATCGGGGCGAGACCGTGCATGGGGTAGAAGGACGCGGTGCTGCGGGTGTGCCACTTCCGCCGCCACGTGTCGGTGTAGTAGGTGTCGGAGAACAACAGGGCGCGCAGGTCGTGCAGGTATCCGCCGTGCCCGTTGGTGATGTCGCCGAACATCCCCTCGTGGGCCATCTTGAGCATCGCCAGCTCGTTCCGGCCGTAGCTGCAGTTCTCCGCGAGCATGAGGTGCCTGCGGGTGCGCTCGGAGGTGTCGACGAGCTCCCACAGTTCCTTCAGCTCGGTCGCGATGGGCAGTTCGACTATGACGTGCTTGCCGGCCAGCAGCGAGGCTCTGGCCTGCTCGTAGTGGAACTCCCACGGAGTGGCGATGTAGACGAGGTCGATGTCCTCTCGGCGCAGCATCCGCTCGAAGGCGTCGGCGGAGCCTCCGTACTCGGCGGGCCGCGGTTCACCACCGGCGACCAGTCGATCGGCGGTGCGCTTGGCCCGGTCGGCGCGAATGTCGCAGACCGCGGTGACGGTGCAGCCGGGGACGGCGGCCCAGCCGGAGGTCATGCCCGATCCGCGGTTGCCGAGGCCGATGACACCGACGCGGACGGTCCGGTGGGAGGGGTAGGCGACGTTGATCATCGACTTCTGCCCGGGGCGGCGGCTCGGCCCGGGGTCGCCCTCCGGCACTTGTAACGGGGCCGCCGGGGAGGCGGAGGCGGGGGCGGCGCCCAGGCCCGCCAGGGCCGCACCGGTGACCAGGGCTCCGCCCATGAGGGAACGGCGGGACACTTCAGGGATCTCAGGCATGGACTGCGACTCTCCTTGTGAGTGACCGGCTGGATACAGCGGAAATGACTCTGGCGCCACTCCAATCCCGTGTCAATAGTTGTTCACTGAGGGGTTTCTGCGATCAGAAGCGAGCAATGTTGGTGAGGGATTCTGCGTGGCGTCGCGAAGTGGCCAGACGGGTACGGTGACCGTCGCGGTGCCTTGCCTTGCATGACGAGGACCGAAACCGCCTTCGGGGAGCTGGAAGACGCAGCGGAGGGACGAGCTGGGAAAGTGAGACAGGCCCCGGTGAGCACCGGGGCCTGCCATCCTCAGTCGAACGTCTCGATGTATTTCTCGGTCGGCCCGAGGTCGGGCCGGTCACACAGATGGAGGCCGTCACCGATGTGCTCGAGCTCCAGGACGGTGATCACGTTGTCTCCGGCGCGCAGCAACGGTGCGGGGACGTAGAGGGTGGTCTGGGGGCCGATCTTCCAGTAGCGGCCCAGAAGCGTCCCGTTGACCCAGACGAAGCCCTTGCCGAACCCGGGCAGGGCGAGGAAGGTGTCGGCGGGCGCGGAGACGGTCAGCCGGGCGGTGGCGAATCCCGCGGTGCCGGCGGGGGAGGCCGCCGATACGGCCCTGTGAAGATCCGGCGGTGCCCACTCGTCCAGGGGCACTCGGTGCATCGTCCAGTCGTGAACGAGCCGACGCTCCACCTGCACGCCGCCGAGGATGCCCTTGCCCTGTCCGAGCAGCCGACCGTAGTTGATGCGGCCCTGGTTCTCCACCAACAGCTGCAGCCGCACTCGACTGCCCGCGCCGTTGACGGTGAACGATGACGTCACCTGGTCCAGAACGGCCGTCGGCGCGCCGTCGACGAACACCTGTGCCCGGTCGTGCAGCCCGTTGACGGTCACCTGCTGGGGGCCCGGCGGCAGCAGCGGATGGGCCGTGTACAGCACCAGTCCGGAGCCCTGGCCGAGCTCCTCGAAACTCAGCGGCACCGACGCGCGCAGCGGCTCGGATACCGCGGTGAGGGCCTCCAGCAGCGCCGCCGACCGGGACACGTCGAGGGTCCGGGGCTTCAACAGGGGCGGGTCGGCCGGCACGGGCGGCAGCGGGCGGCCGCTCACCGCGGCGAGTTCCTCGCGCATGGTGAGGAACTTCGGCGTCACCGCACCGTGTTCGGCGATGGGCGCGTCCGAGTCGTAACTGGTGACGGTGGGCTGGATCGTCGAGCCGTCGTGATTGGCGCCGGCCCACAGACCGAAGTTGGTCCCTCCGTGAGCCATGTACAGGCTCACGGAGCCGCCCACGTTGAGAATGCCCTTCAGCGTTGCTGTGGCGCTCGATGACGGCCGTACGTGGTGCTTCTCGCCCCAGTGGTCGAACCAGCCGTTCCAGAACTCGGCGCAGAGAAACGGTTCCTCGGGGCGCCTGGAACGCAGCAGCTCCAGGGCGCCCGCGGGCTTCGAGCCGAACGTGGCCGCCGTCAGTTCGCCGGGGAGGGTGCCGCCGTCCAGCATGAGCGGTGTGGGGCCGTCGGCCGTGTACAGCAGCTCGGTGATGCCCCGGTCGACCAGGGCGTCGCGTATCCACTGCACGTAGGCGTGGTCGTCGCCGTAGCTGCCGTATTCGTTCTCGATCTGCACGGCGACGACGGGCCCGCCTCGCCCGGCCTGCAGCGCGGCGATGCGAGGGATGAGTTCGTCGAACCAGTTGGCGACAGCGTCGAGGAAGGGCCGGTAGCTGGTACGCAGGCGCATGCCCGGAGTTCCGGTCAGCCAGGCCGGCAGCCCTCCGTTGTCCCATTCGGCGCAGATGTACGGCCCCGGACGGACGACGACGTCGAGACCGGTCTCCTGGGCGAGGCGGACGAACCGCTCCAGGTCCCGCCCGCCGTCGAACCGGACGGCGCCGGGCGTGCGCTCGTGGAAGTTCCAGGCGACGTAGGTGTCGACTGTGTTGAGCCCGAGGGCGGCCACCCGCTCCAGACGGTCTGCCCACTGATCGGGGTGCACGCGGAAGTAGTGCAGGGAGCCGGCCAGGATGCGATGCGGGCGGCCCTCCCGCAGGAAGGCGCCGTCGGAGTGGGTCAGTGCGGCCGTCGTGCCGCCGGCCGGGGCGGGCGTCACGTCGGGAGTAGGGCTCACTTGATGGCTCCTGCGGTCATGCCTGCGCGCCAGAACCGCTGGAGCGCGAGGAAGGCGATCAGAAGAGGGACGATGGACACCAGCGACCCGATGACGACCAGCGGTGGCGGCACGGCCACATGGCTGGCGTTCCAGCCGACCAGGCCCACGGTCACCGGCTGCAAACGGTCGTCGCCGAGCACCATCGCCGGGAGCAGGTAATTGTTCCAGATCTCCACGAACTGGAACAGGAAGATGGTCACCAGGGCGGGCAGCATCATCCGCATCCCCACCCTCCAGAACAGGCGCAGTTCACCTGCACCGTCGAGCCGGCCGGCCTCCAGCACCTCGTCGGGCACGGCCTGCGCGGCGAAGACACGCGAGAGGTAGACCCCGAACGGACTCACCACGCTGGGCAGCAGCACGGCCAGCGGGTTGTCGATGAGGTGGACATCGGAGAACATCAGGTACAGCGGCAGCGTGAACAGCACCTTGGGCACCAGCACGGCCGCGAGCACCAGCCCGAACAGCGCGCCGCGCCCGGGGAAGTCGTACTTGGCCAGGGCGTACCCGGTGAGCGCGGACAGGAGCGTGCCGATCAGCGCGCCGACGCCGCAGTACAGGACGCTGTTGAGCATCCAGCGCCAGAAGATGCCGCCGTCCTGGCTGCTGAGCCGGGCGATGTTGTCGAACAGGCCGAACCCGTCGAACCACAGGCCGCTGCCGCTGAACTGCTCGCCGAACGGCTTGGTGGCCGACACGAGCAGCCACCACAGCGGGAAGAGGAAGTAGAACGCCGACAGGCCGAGCACGGCGAGGACCGCCCCGCGGCTTGCCGGGTTGGTCTCCCGGCGCGATGTGATCAGGGCGCTTCTCCCGATGGGGATGCTCATGCCCGGCCTCCGCGATCGGTCAGCTTGAAGAACACGAACGACACGACGCCCACCAGGACCGCGAGGAGGACGGACTGGGCGGCCGCGTAGGGATAGTTGCCGGCGGCGACAGCGCTCTGCGCCGACATGATGGGAGTGAAGGTCGACGATATCGATCCGCCGGAAACCGGCTGCAGCACTGCCGGCTCGTTGAACAGCTGCGCGGACCCGATGATGGAGAACACCGCGGTGAGCACCAGCGCTCCGCGTACGGCTGGAATCTTGATGTTCCAGGCGATCCGGAAGGCGGACGCGCCGTCCACCCGAGCGGCTTCCAGGACCTCGGCGGGGATCGTCTGGAGGGCCGCGTAGATGATGAGCATGTTGTAGCCGGCCCAGCTCCAGGTGACGATGTTGGCCACCGACCACAGCACCAGGTCCTCGTCGAAGAAGGGAACGGTGACGCCGACGGGTTCCAGCAGCCGGTTGATCGGGCTGGACTCCGACGAGTACATGAACGACCAGACGAGCGCCGCACTCACGCCGGGGACGGCGTACGGGATGAAGCTCGAGAGCCGGAAGAAACTCTTGCCGCGCGCGGATTTGGAATCGATCAGGAGGGCCAGAGCCAGGGCGAGGCCCAGCATGACGGGGACCTGGACCAGACCGAACAGTGCGACGCGGCCCAGCGAACCCATGAAGGCGCTGTCCTGGACGGCGCGCCCATAGTTCTCCAGGGGGTCGAACACCTTCGTCGGCGCCGTGAGACCCAGGCCCGACCTTTTCACGGTGTACAGACTGCTGAACGCCGCGTAGACGATCGGCGCGATGTACATGGCTGCGAACAGGACGACGAAGGGCGCGCAGAAAAACAGAGGCTTGAGCCGACGCGCACGGTCCCAGAACCCCTTCGGCCGGATGGTGGGAGGCGGGGGTGTGCCGGTGGAGCGGCGGCCGCGGGCCTTCGCCGGAGCGGCTACGTTGATCACAAGCTCGGTTCCTCACTGTGGGTCGCCCGGTCGACCATGCCGGACCGCGGCGACGGAAGCTGCGGGGGCGTGAGCTCCGGGGCCGGGCGTGACGCCCCGGCCCCGGCGTGCGCCTACGGTGCGACCTGCAGCCCCTGCTTCTTCATCTCCGCCTCGGTCTGCGACTGTGCGGTGTTCAGCGCCTCGGCGATGGTGCCCTTGCCCGTCCACGCCTTGCCCAGGCCGTCGTTGAGGTCGGCTGTCGTCTTCGTCATCAGCGGTCCCCAAGTCCACTCGGTGCCGACGTTCGGGGACGCGTCGGCGAACACGTCGAAGATGTTCTGGCCGCCGAAGTACGGGTCGGCCTTCAGCTGCGGCAGGTCGAGCAGGGACTTCGCGGCCGGATACAGAGAGGCCTTCTCGACCAGCGTGCCGAACGCGTCGCGGTCGGTGCTCATCCAGTGGGCGAACTCCCAGGCGGCCTTGCCGTCCTCGCACCCCTTCAGTACCGCGGTGGCGGAACCGCCCGCGTTGCCGACCTTGTTCTCACCGGCGGACCACTGAGGCATCGGGGCAACGGCCCACTGGCCGGAACCGCTCTTCACGCCGCCCTTGATGACACCCGCCTGCCACACGGCGCCGACGACGGTCGCGATGTCACCGTTGCCAAGACCCGTGTACCAGGCCTGGTCGTACATCGGGGCACCGCTGATCAGGCCGTCGTCCGCGAGCTTCTGCCAGTAGTCGGCGACCTTCTTGTTGCCGGCGGAGGCCATGCTCACCTTCCAGGCGTCACCCTCGGTGCCGAACCACTGGGCGCCGGCCTGCCAGGCCAGCCCGGCGTAGTCGTAGTCCATGTAGGGCGAGGAGATGTACCGCTTGGGGTCGGAGGCGTGGATCTTCTTCGCCGCGGCCTCGTACTCGGCCCAGGTGGTGGGCGGCTTCAGACCGAGCGAGTCGAAGACCTTCTTGTTGTAGAAGAGCGCCATCGGGCCGGTGTCGACGGGCGCACCGTAGACCTGCTCGCCCAGCGAGACCGACTTCCAGGCGGCCTCCTGGTAGTCCTGCTTGTCGGCGTCGGCGTGCTCGGACACGTCCTGCAGGGCGCCCTGTGCGGCGAAGCTGGGCAGCGTCTCATAGCCGACCTGCGCCAGACAGGGCGCGTTTCCGGACTGCACGGCGTTCAGCATCTTCTGGTAGCCGCCCTTGGCGCCCGGCTGCACTGCCTGGTAGGTCACCTTGATGTCGGGGTGGCTCTTGTTGAACGCCGCGACCGCGTCCGCGTAACCCGGGGCCCACCCCCAGAACGTGATCGACGCCTTGCCGGACCCGGCAGTCGAGTCCGAGCCCGAGTCGGAACCCGAGCATCCGGTGGCGGCGGCAGAGAGGGTGAGGGCCCCTACTGCCCCGGCAATGCGGACGAAAGAGTGCTTCACGGCTCCTCCTGGATGCAGCGGCAGTGGGCGGAGGTGGCGCCTCCGCAGGACCGCACGTTCGAGATGCGCCGCCCGCTCGGGGGAGTCGGGGTGCGCCGGTGGGCGAAACTATGGCAGAGAATGTTATCGATGCCAAGAGTCCGACCACCGGCCTACGACCTCCAGGGAAGAACTGCTCGGTCCGGGACGTGATGGCGATACCATTTCCGGGATCGCTGAGGAGGAGGCCCGATGGGCAAGGGGAGCGCCGGCGCCGAGCGGCCGCCCGGCATGACGGATGTGGCACGGGTTGCCGGGGTGTCCGCGCAGACGGTGTCCCGCGTGCTCGCGGGACATCCCAACGTCCAGGCGGCGACGCGCGCCAAGGTCATGGCCGCCGTCGACCAACTGGGATACCGCCGCAACAACGCCGCACGCATGCTCTCCTCCGGCCGCAGCCGGACCATCGGCGTCGTGACCCTGCGGAGCAGCTTCTACTCGCGCGCCGCAGTCACCTCGGGCATCGAGAGCGCGGCTCATGGCGCCGGTTACGCCGTCAGCACTGCCACTGCCACGTCACTGGACACGTCCGGTATCGAGACCGCGCTGGCGCAACTGGCCGATCAAGGCGTGGAGGGAATCATCCTGTCGGTGCCGCTCATCCACACCAGCGAACGGATGGAGCAGTTCACCCGTTCCATCCCCACCATCACCATCGACGGTTCGCGTACCGACGCCACCGAAGTGGTGGCCGTGGACCAGGCCATGACGGCACAGCTTGCCACCCGGCACCTTCTGGAACTCGGCCACGACACCGTCTGGCACATCGCAGGGCCGGGGGAGTGGCTGGAAGCGGCGAGCCGGCGTGAGGGATGGAGGGAAGCCCTGCAAGCCGCGGGGCGGACCGTGCCGCCACCGCTGGAGGGCGACTGGTCCCCGGCCTCCGGCTACCGCAACGGTCTCGTGCTGGCCCGCATCCCGGAGGTGACCGCGGTCTTCGTGGCCAGCGACGAAATGGCCTTCGGCGTGATCAGAGCACTGCACGAGCTGGGCCGACGAGTCCCCGAGGACATTTCCGTGGTCGGCGTCGACGACATCGAGCTCGCCGAGTACTGCTCGCCGTCGCTGACCACCGTCGCTCAGCCCTTCAACGACATGGGGACGCTGGCCGTGGCCCACCTGCTGCGGCAGATCTCGGCACCTGGAGCGGTACCGAAACCCGCGTCAGTGGAGCCCCGGCTCGTCGTACGCGCAAGCACCGCACCGGCGGGCCGAAGCACCCTGCGTGCCGACGCCTGACACTGGCTCCACAAGGGTGCAGCGGCGCTCAGCCGGAGGTCAGGGGTTATCGCTATCAAACAGCCGGGGGCAGCGCTGGTGCACAGAAACCGAGTCACCCACGCGGTGCCAGGTGCGCCCCCGTGTCACCGAGGTGCTCGCCGCGAGCGCCGACAGCGACGCGGGCGAGCCCGCAGTACGGGATAACGGCACTCTTGGCCCGATAATGCTGCGACAGCGGGTTCGTGTGTGACAAGATATGGTTAGAAGATCGCTGGATCTTGCAGCTTCAATCAGAACGCGAACAGGATAGTAGAGCTCGCCGGGAGCCCGGCGCGGGCTCGCGCGCCTGCCGCGGCACAGTGGTGTGTCGCTTTCTGTTTGTACTAGCTCACCAACGTGTTTGAATTTGATGGAAACCGTTGCCGAAGCTTCCGGCTAGCTGCTAGACATTCCCCGTTCGCTTCCGTCGACGTAGGGAGCCCCATGTCCAGACCCTCAGGCAGGCGCCGCCTCATAAGCGGTGCGATCGGTGCCACGCTCGCACTCACTCTCGCAGGCGGTGTGGTCCCTGCAGTGGCTGATACCGCTACCACGGCCGCCGACGGCGACGCAGCAGTGATCCAGTCCCACGATCTGTCCGTCCGCGTCGCGGAGGACTTCCCGCGCGTGCTGAGCTACACCGACCGCGGCACGGGTGCCCGGCTCGGAGGGAGCACCGCTCCCGTCACCTCGGTGACACTCAACGGCAAGGCATACGCGGTCAAGGCGAAGATGCGGCTGGACCACGGCAGAGCCCGCTACAGCCTCACGTTCGCGGACCTGCCCGGCGTGGAGCTCGACGCCAGCCTGTCGGTCCGCGGGCGGGTGACCACTTTCCGGATCGACGCGGTGCGCGACACCGAGGCCTTCCGTGTGGGCACGATCGACGTCCCCGGGCACGACCTGGTGTCGGTGGACAGCACCCAGCCCGACGCCGCCACCGCCTTCACCCGCCTCAGTCCCGACTCCACGACGACCGCCGACAAGTTCGCGAAGGTCACGCGTGAGACCGCTGCGGAGGACAAGCCGGTCGGCGCCAGTTACGCGATCGTCAACACGGGCGAGCTCGCCGCGGCCATCGAGTCCAACGCCACCGAGGACAAGCCCTCGGGCGCGACCAACAACGCCGGCGCCCGCTTCTGGCACCAGGCCCGCAAGGCCGCCGACGGCACCGTCCGGGTCGGCCTGTGGAGTGGGCAGTGGACCCACCGCGGCGAGGGAGCACCCGCCCCGGAGAAGGAACTCCCCTGGGCGAAGGTCATCGTGACCCCGGACGCCAACGGTGACCGGAGCGTCGACTGGCAGGACGGCGCCGTCGCGTTCCGCGAGATCGGCACGAAGACCAAGGGTGCGGAGAAGACCCCGGACCGGGTCATCACCCACATCCCGTACAACTTCGCCAGCCAGGCCACCCATCCGTTCCTGCGCACCCTCGACGACGTCAAGCGGATCTCGCTGTCGACGGACGGGCTCGGTCAGCTGAGCATCCTCAAGGGGTTCGCCTCCGAGGGCCACGACTCCGCGCACCCCGACTACGGCGGCAACATCAACAAGCGGGCGGGCGGACGCGAGGACCTCAACAAGCTTCTGCGGGCGGGCAAGAAGTGGGGGTCGACCTTCGGTGTGCACGTCAACGCCACCGAGGCCTATCCCGAGGCGCACGCCTTCAGCGAGGAACTCGTCGACAAGACCAGGCCGGGCTGGAACTGGCTCAACCAGTCGTACTACATCGACCAGCGCCGCGACATCAACAGCGGCGACCTGGCCAAACGCTTCCAGCAGCTGCGGAACGAGACCGACCGCAACCTGTCCCTCATCTACATCGACGTGTACTACACGAGCGGCTGGATCCCCGACCGGACGCTCACCATACTGAAGAACCAGGGCTGGGACATGGCCACGGAGTGGGCCGACAAGTTCGAGCGCGCCTCGCTCTGGTCACACTGGGCCAACGACCTGGACTACGGCCCCAAGACCAACAAGGGCCTCAACTCGCAGATCATTCGGTTCATCCGCAACGGCGAGAAGGACGTCTGGAACGACGACCCGATCCTCGGTCAGACCGCTCTGGAGGAGTTCGAGGGCTGGACCGGCGAGACCGACTACAACAAGTTCTCCAACAACGTCTGGGAACGGAACCTGCCGACCAAGTTCCTCCAGCACTACAAGATCACCGACTGGGAGAAGGACGAGATCACCTTCACCGGCGGCGTCCGCGGCACGGTGACGGACGGCAAGCGCGAGGTGCACCTCGGCGACGCCAAGGTGATCGACGGCGACTCCTACCTCCTGCCGTGGGCGTCCCAGAACAGCAAGCGGCACGACAAGCTCTACCACTGGTCCAAGCAGGGCGGCACCAGCACCTGGCAGCTGCCCAAGTCCTTCGCCGACGAGGACGAGTTCACCGTCTACCGACTCACCGACAACGGCCGGGTCAAGGAGACCGTGGTCAAGGCGAACGACGGCACGGTCAAGCTCAAGGCCGCACCCGGCCAGGCCTACGTCCTCTACCCGGAGAAGGCCCCCCGCCAGGCCGACCCGGCCTGGGGCGAGGGCAGCATGGTGAAGGACCCCGGCTTCAACGACATCGGGCTCGACGCCTGGAAGAAGAAGGGACCGGTCACCAGCGAGCGCAACAGCCGCGGACACCGCGGGGCGAAGCTCGGTGGCGGGAAGGCGGCCGAAGTCACCCAGCGCATCAAGGGCCTGACGCCGGGCAAGCGCTACACCGCCTCGGCGTATCTTGAGGTCGAACCGGGCAAGTCGCGGCACACCACGCTGAGTATCGGCGGCAAGTCGGTGACCGTGGAGCGGTCGACCGCCAAGAACCAGGTCGCCGGCGACGAACGCTCCGACACCTACTACCAGCGGGCCAAGGTCAACTTCACGGCACCCGCGAACGGCAAGGCCACGCTGCGGATCGCGGCGGCCGGCGACAGCGCGGCCGAGGTCGGCGTCGACGACGTGCGCATCGTGAAGAACGCACCCGCCGTCAAGAAGGGCGCCCTCGCCTACGACGACTTCGAGGACGTCGACCAGGGCTGGGGCCCGTTCGTCAAGGGCGACGCGGGCGGCACCAACGACCCGCGCACGCACATCGCGCAGAAGAACGCGCCGTACACCCAGGCCGGCTGGAACGGCAAGACGATCGACGACGTGCTGGGCGGCAAGGAGTCCCTCAAGTCCCACGAAGAGAACACCGGCACCGTCTACCGCACCGTGCCCTCGACCGTGCCGTTCAAGGCGGGCCATGCGTACCGGGTGGAGTTCGACTACCAGAACAGCCACGCGGGCGCCTACGAATGGGCGACCGGATACGACACGGTCGCGGGCGGCAAGCCCGCGGGCGTGACGACCCGCAAAACCGCGCTGCCGCAGCAGCGCACCCCAGGGCACTTCAGCGAGCGGGGGGGGGGCCGCGCGGCGGGCGAGGGGGGCGGCTGGGGAGACGAGGCCGGCGGCCCCCGCCCCGCCGCCGTCGG
>NZ_JBHXNW010000026.1:70347-102975 GCF_042717365.1 Streptomyces sp. NPDC058534 | reverse complement strand
GCTCCGTCGCAGGTCAAAGCCATACACCCAGGTCAGGCGAAACGCCGTCTAGCGACCCGATCGATCGACAAGATCTTCTGGGAGACCAAGAAGGCTTGATCTATGGCTAGGCCGTTTGACCTGCGGTTTCGCGGGTCGCATCGCCTACCTGTCCGCACCCGGTCCGCAGGCCGCCGAGAACGGCGTCCATGACGGTCCGGGTGCGGTCTTCTTCCCCTGGACCTGCAGGTCATGGGTCGCCATGGGGATTCAACGGCAAAGCTTCAAGATGGTGTCGTCGAAGTCGGGAAACTGGGGAGCCCAATCAGGCTCGGGCTCGTAGGCAGTGGCTGCTTCCCATGGGCCGAAGCCGTCAGCCAGCAACCACAGGAAAGCACCCAGGTCGCGGGCGACGACGCCCTGTCTCTCCTTCGGAGCCCAGTCGCCGTTGCCTGTCCACGCACGGAACCATTCAGTGGTCTCATCGGCAGTCAGGAAGGACCCGTAGGGTTCGAAGTCGACACCGTCCTCAACGCGGGACGGCTCAGCGCTTCCGGTCGTAGGTCCGTACCACGACGCCGTTGCCGAACGTGCGCACCGACCCCGTCACGAACTCGGAGACCTCGAAGCCCGAGGCGAACATCGGCATGCCGGTGCCCAGCAGAACCGGGTACGTCTTGATGACCAGCTCGTCGACCTCGTCGACCAGCTCTCCGGCGACGGCCGCTCCGCCGCACAGGTAGATGTCCAGGTCGCTCTCCTCCGCCTTCAGTTCGCGGACCCTGCCGACCAGGTCCGTCGAGACGATCTCGACGTTGGGGTCGGGCGACTCCGTGAGCGTGCGCGAGGCGACGAGCTCGCGCATGTGGGCGTAGGGGCTGGTGATGCCCTCCTTCAGCGCCAGGTCGTAGCTGCCCCGGCCCTGGACGACCGTGTCGAACCGCTTGTTCGGCAGGTCGTCGATGCCGCGCTGCCGCCGGCCGAACGTCGGCACCGTCTCCGGGTACTCCGCCTTCAGGAACGCGAAGAACTCCTCGTCGACGAACGGGTACATGAACGACGCGTCACCGTCCGGGCCGCCGATGAAGCCGTCGATCGAGCAGGCGATGAAGTACGTGAGCTTACGCAAACCGGTCTCCTTCGTCTTGGCCATGACTTGACCACTACGATCAGAGTACTCCAGTTGTAGTTGTCCGGTCAGTCGATTATTTCGCCCCGCGGCTCGCGCCACATCGGCCACATCAGGGGGCCGTCGGGGAGGTGGAGGGCCTGGCCGGTGAACTCGAAGCCCAGGCGCTCGTACAGCACCCGGCCGCGGGCGCTGCTCGCCTCCAGGTAGGCGGGCGTCCCCTCGCTGTCGCAGCGGTCGAGGACCGCCGCCATCAGCGCGGTGCCCAGCCCCTCGCCCTGCCGTCCGGGGGCCACGCCGATCATCCACAGGTACTCGTGGGCCCGGCCGCTGGGGTGGATGCCCTCGGTCAGCCGGGCTATCAGCTCGACGCGCTCGTTGTCCGGGTCGACGGCCTCGCGCACCAGGACGGGGATGTCCTCGGCGGGCTCCTCGGTGGACTCCTCGGGCGCCTGTTCGTCCGCGGGTACGGGCAGCCACAGTGCGCAGGCCGCGCCGTCCTCGGTGAGATCGATGCGACCGTCGGCGAGCACGGCGTCGGTGAAGACGGCCATCAGCCGGTGATGGGTCAGCCGGCGGTACTCCGCGTCGGGAAAGACCCAACTGCTCACCGGATCGTCCTGGAAGGCCTCGTCCAGCAGCCGGACGACCCGCTCCCGGTCGCCCTCCCCCGCCGTCCGGATCACCACGCCCATAACCCGCCCCGTTCCTTCGGCTCAACGTCGCTCGTGTGTACGGCGGTTGAGCCTATCCGGTGAGCCTCACACGCCGGCCGGACACGGACAGGGGGCGGGCCCCGCACACCGTGGGGAAGTGCGGGACCCGCCGGACCGGAGCCGTCGGCGGTGCGGCCGTACGTCGGGTCAGGTGCCGTACGGCCCTGCACGGGCTCCGGGGTCTTGCGCGGCCGACCGGGGCGGCCGGGTGGTGCGCCGGGCGGCCGTCAGGTGGCCGTCAGGTGGTGCGCCGGGTCACGAACTCGGCCAGCGCGAGCAGTCCGCCCGCCGACTCCGGGTCCGGCACGGCACGGGCCAGTTCCTGCATCGCCCGGGCCATCCGGTCGGCCGCCTGGGCCTGCGCCCAGTCCCGGCCGCCGGCCCGCTCCACGGCCAGGGCGGTGCGCTCCAGGTCCTCCTTGTCCTCGTCGTACGGTGCCGCGTACAGCGTGGCGAGTTCGGCGGCGGCGGGGGTGCCGGAGGTGAGGGCGGCGACCACCGGCAGCGACTTCTTGCGGACGGCCAGGTCCGCGCCGGCCGGCTTGCCGGTGTGGCGCGGGTCGCCCCATATGCCGATGACGTCGTCGATGATCTGGAAGGCCAGCCCGGCCTGCCGGCCGAATGCGTCCAGCGCCTCGACGTCCTCGTCGGCGGCACCGGCGTACAGCCCGCCGAGCGCGCAGGCGCATCCCAGCAGGGCGCCCGTCTTGGCCTCGGCCATGGCGAGCGTCTCGTCGAGGGTGACCTCGTAGGGCGCGCGCCGCTCCATCGCCGTGTCCGTGTGCTGGCCCTCGCACAGTTCCATGACGCAGTCGGCCAGCCGGATGGCCGCCGCCGCGGACGCCGGATGCGGGTCCGCGGCGAGCAGCCGCAGGCCGAGCGCCTGAACGGCGTCCCCCGTGAGGATGGCGTCGGCGTCGCCGAACACGGTCCAGGCGGTGGGCCGGTGGCGCCGGGTGGTGTCCCGGTCCATCACGTCGTCGTGCAGCAGTGTGAAGTTGTGGACCAGCTCCACCGCGGCGGCGGCCCGGACCGCCGCCGCCCGGGCCGCGGGCCCGCCGAGCGCGGCGGCCGCGGTGAGGACGAGTGCGGGGCGGATCGCCTTGCCCGCGTTGCCCTCCGCGGGCGTGCCGTCCGCGTGCTGCCAGCCGCAGTGGTAGAGCGCGACCCGGCGCATCATCGGAGGCAATGCGGCGATGGCGGAGCGCAGTTCGGGGTCGACCGACGCCCGGGACTCGCGCAGGAGCGCCGCCGCCTCCTGCCCCTCGGACACCGGCGGCCCGGGTCCGTCGGCCGGGGTTACCGGCTCGTCGGTGCGCTGTGTGCCGATGGGCCCGTGCCCTTCAGGCGCTCCGGTGGGACCGCGGGTCGCGGTGGCGCCGCACCCGGTCTCCGTCATGGACTCACCTCCCCCATGGGCCCGCTCCCGTACCCCCGGGGTGTACCCGCCCGGGAGGGCGGGGACACCGCGTCGGGCGGACTGGCGTCACTGCCAGCGGCCGATCTCGACGTTCTCCAGGACGCCCAGCGCGTCCGGCACCAGGACCGCGGCCGAGTAGTAGGCCGTGACCAGGTATTTGATGACGGCCTGCTCATTGATGCCCATGAAGCGCACCGACAGACTCGGCTCGATCTCGTCCGGGATACCGGTGGCCCGCAGCCCGATGACGCCCTGCTCCTGCTCGCCGGTACGCATCGCGATGATCGAGGTCGTACGGGCCTCGGTGACCGGGATCTTGTTGCACGGGTAGATCGGCACCCCGCGCCAGGTCGGGATGCGGTTGCCGGCGACGTCGATCGTCTCGGGGACCAGTCCGCGCCGGTTGAGCTCCCGGCCGATCGCGGCGATCGCACGCGGGTGGGCGAGCAGCAGCTTGGTGCCCCTGCGGCGGCTCAGCAGCTCGTCCAGGTCGTCCGGTCCCGGCACGCCGTCGTGGGGCTGGATCCGCTGGTCGTACTCGCAGTTGTGCAGCAGGCCGAACTCGCGGTTGTTGACCAGCTCGTGCTCCTGGCGCTCCTTCAGCGCCTCGACCGTCAGCCGGATCTGCTGCTCCGTCTGGTTCATCGGCTGGTTGTACAGGTCGGCCACGCGCGAGTGGATGCGCAGCACGGTCTGGGCGACGCTCAGTTCGTACTCACGCGGCCGGGCCTCGTAGTCGACGAAGGTGTGCGGGATGTCCGGCTCGCCGCTGTGACCGGCGGAGAGGTCGATCGCCTTCTCGCCGTGCTTGTTGGTGTTCTGCTCCGGGAGCGAGCGCTGCTCCTCCAGGTGCGCGCTCAGGGACTCGGCGCGCTCCGCGACCTGGTCCACCTCCTGGCGGGGCAGCACCAGCACGGTGCAGGCGGTGACCGTGCGGGCGGTGTACTCCCAGATGGCGTCCGCGTCGAGCAGTGCCTGGTCGCCGAAGTAGGCGCCGTCGGCGAGGACACCGAGCACCGCGTCGTCACCGTAGGGACCGGTGCCGATCTTCTCGACCTTGCCGTGCGCCAGCAGGTACACCTCGTCGGCCCGGCCGCCGAACGAGGCGATCACCTCGCCGGGGCCGAACTCCCGCTGCTCACAGCGCTGCGCGAGTTCCGACAGGACCTCGTCGCCCTCGTACGACCGCAGCGCCGGCAGCTCGCCCAGCTCCGCGGGGACGACCTCGACGCGGTCGCCGGTCTTCACGAACGTCACGCGGCCGTCGCCGACGGCGAAGGTCAGACGCCGGTTCACCCGGTACGTGCCGCCCTGGATGTCCGCCCAGGGGAGCGAGCGCAGCAGCCAGCGCGAGCTGATCTCCTGCATCTGAGGAACGGACTTGGTCGTGGTGGCCAGGTTCCGCGCGGCCGCCGTGCCGAGGCTCTGCTGCGGCCTGGTCTGCTCGGTGCGGACCTCTTCGCCTACCGACATAAGGAATTGCCCTCCCGGTCGTGCCGGACGGCTGCGCCCGGCATCGATGTGCGTGGACCAGCCTTCCTCACGGAGCGTGCCGGTGCTATTACACGAAAGAGCGGGAATGGATCACCGGAAGCCGGGGCAGATATGGGAGCTTGTTCGTGGTCTCGGCGTCTTGTCCGGCCCTGTTCAACGCGATGGGCCGGGACAAGATTGTCCGAAAACGCTCGCACGCGCGCCGAACAAGCAATAGCGGGAGCTCCGTTTCGGTACAAGCACGGTACGAGGCGATCGCGCCCGGCGGCCGTCACACAGCGTGAAGGAGTCGGCCGTGGCCTCACCCATGTCCGCGAGTAGCTTCCTCAAGGCACTGAAGGCGGAAGGGCTCGCCGTCGTCGAGGTCGGCGACTGGCGCAGCCACAACCGCAACCACAAGGGCCCCTGGGGGCCCGTGAACGGTGTGATGATCCACCACACGGTCACGAAGGGCAGCGCGCGGACGGTGGACCTCTGCCGCAGGGGCTACGAGGGCCTGCCCGGCCCCCTGTGCCACGGGGTCATCACGAAGGACGGCCGGGTCCATCTGGTCGGGTACGGCCGGGCCAACCACGCCGGGCTCGGCGACGACGACGTCCTGCGCGCGGTGATCGCCGAGAGGGCGCTGCCGAAGGACAACGAGGCGAACACCGACGGCAACCGGCACTTCTACGGATTCGAGTGCGAGAACCTGGGCGACGGCGACGACCCCTGGCCGGCGGCGCAGCTGGAGGCGATCGAGCGGGCCGCCGCCGCGGTCTGCCGCCATCACGGGTGGAACGAACGCTCCGTGATCGGGCACCTGGAGTGGCAGCCCGGGAAGGTGGACCCGCGCGGGTTCACGATGGCGTCCATGCGGGGACGGATCCGGGACCGGCTGAAGTGACGTGGCCGCCGCGCGTGCGGTGCGACACACGCGGCGGCACGACCCGCGCGACGGCGTGACAATGGCTCGGTGACCGGCACCGACACCTCCGACCTCGCCGCCCTCGGCCCCTGCCTGCCGTCACCCTGCCAGGAGATCGTCGACGGGCGGTTCGAGCGGCACGGCGTCCGGCTGCTGCTGAAGCGGGACGACCAGATCCACCCCGACCTGGTCGGCAACAAATGGCGCAAGCTCGCGCCGAATCTCGCCACCGCGCGGGGCCGCACCGTCGTCACGTTCGGCGGCGCCTACTCCAACCACCTGCGCGCGACGGCCGCCGCCGGCCGGCTGCTCGGCCTGTCCACGGTGGGCGTGGTGCGCGGTCAGGAACTGGCCGGGCGGCCGCTCAACCCCTCCCTGGCCCGGTGCGTGGCCGACGGCATGCGGCTGCACTTCGTCGACCGCTCGACGTACCGCCGCAAGAGCGAGCCGGAGACCCTGGCCGCGCTGCTGCGCGCGGTGGACGCCGAGGACGCGGTCGTCGTCCCCGAGGGCGGCAGCAGCCCGTCGGCCGTCCGCGGCTGCCGGGCTCTCGGCGAGGAGCTGGGCGGACGCGCCGACGTGGCCGCCGTCGCGTGCGGCACCGGTGGCACGCTCGCCGGTCTGGCCGCGGGACTGCCCCGGGGCCGGCGGACGCTGGGGATACCCGTGCTCAAGGGCGGCTTCCTGGCCGACGACATACGGCTGCTCCAGGACCGTGCGTTCGGCGGACCGCGCGGCGACTGGAGCCTCGACGGCCGCTTCCACTGCGGCGGCTACGCCCGCACGACGCCGGAGCTCGACTCCTTCGCCGACGACTTCGAACACCGCCACGGCCTCCCAGTGGAGCGCGTGTACGTCGCCAAGCTGCTGCACGCCCTGCTCGCCCTCGCCCAGGAGGGCGCCTTCCCGCGCGGGACGACCCTGGCCGCGGTCGTCACCGGCCGCCCGTTCCCCTGACCGGGGGGACCGGGGCCGCCCTCCCGGCCGCGCCGCCCCCGCGCCCCGCTCACGTCGCCCGCCCCCGCGACCCCGCTCACGTGGCCTCCCGGTAGGCCGCCGCCTCCTCCAGGTCCAGGCGGCGCAGCAGCGTCCGCAGCATCTCGTCGTCGATGTAACGGCCGTCCCGCAGCCGGACGAAGACGTCGCGCTCGGCGCTGATCATCTCCCGGGACAGCCGCCGGTAGGTGTCGTCGACGGTCTCGCCGGTGACCGGGTTGACCTGCCCGAGCCGCTCCCAGACGGCGTTGCGGCGGCGTTCCAGGACGGTGCGCAGGCGGTCGGCGAGCGGGCCCGGCAGGGCGTTGCGCTCGTCGGCGAGCAACTCGTCCAGGCGCCGCTCGGCCGCCCGGGAGGCCTGTGCCTGGGCGTTGGCCTCGGCGAGCGTCTCGGTCTGCACGTCGCGCGTGGGGAACTTCAGCAGCCGGATCAGCGGCGGCAGCGTGACGCCCTGGACGACCAGCGTGCCGATGACGGTGGTGAAGGTGAGGAACAGGATGAGGTTGCGCTCGGGGAAGGGATCGCCGTCGTGCACGGTGAGCGGGATGGAGAAGGCGATGGCCAGCGAGACCACGCCCCGCATCCCCGCCCAGCCGATGATGAACGGCCCCTTCCAGGAGAGGTCGCCCTCACGCGCGCGCACGCGTGCCGACAGTCGCGGCAGGAAGGACGCCGGATACACCCACACGAACCTCGCCACCGCGACCACCAGGAAGAGGGCGATGGCGTACCAGGCGGCTTCGGCGCCCTCGTACTCCCCGAGCCCCTTGAGGACGACGGGCAGCTGGAGTCCGATCAGGGCGAACACGGCCGACTCCAGCACGAACGCGACCATCTTCCACACCGCCTCCTCCTGGAGCCGGGTGGCGAAGTCGACCTCCCACGCGCGGTGGCCGAGATAGAGCGCGACGACGACCACCGCGAGCACCCCGGAGGCGTGCACCTGCTCGGCGACCGCGTAGGCGACGAACGGGATCAGCAGGGAGAGCGTGTTCTGCAGCAGCGCCTCCCGCAGATGGGTGCGCAGCCAGTGCAGCGGCACCATCAGCACCATCCCCACGCCGACGCCGCCGATCGCCGCGATCACGAACTCCAGGATCCCGCCGGCCCACGTCGCGCCCTCGCCGACCGCGGCCGCGAGCGCCACCCTGAAGGCGGTGATCGCGGTGGCGTCGTTCACCAGGGACTCGCCCTGGAGGATCGTGGTGATCCGGGAGGGCAGCCCCACGCGGCGCGCGACGGCCGTGGCGGCGACGGCGTCCGGCGGCGCGACCACCGCGCCGAGTACCAGGGCCGCCGTCAGCGGCAGACCCGGCACGATCAGGTACGCGGCGCAGCCGACGACGAAGGCCGCGAAGAGGACGTAGCCCACGGACAGCAGCGCCACCGGCCGCACCTGAGCCCGCAGGTCCAGGTAGGAACTGTCGGTGGCCGCCGTGTAGAGCAGCGGGGGCAGGAGCAGGGGCAGGACGATGTGCGGGTCGAGGGTGTAGTCGGGCACGCCCGGGACGTAGCTGACCGCCAGGCCCACCGCCACCAGCAGCAGCGGCACCGGCACCGGTACCCGCCGCCCCGCGGCGGCGACCGCGGCGCTGCCCGCCACCAGCAACAGCAGCGGCATCACGCCCATGGTCCTCGCCCGCCCTCTTTTTCCGCGCGGTGATCCGCACACCCGTCGTAACCTGGCAATCATGAAACAGTGCACGCACGCCGACGCGCTGCCGCACCCGGAACCGGACCCGCGCGGCGAGACCTGTCCGGAGTGTCTGGCCGAGGGCACGGACCCGGTGCAGCTGCGGCTGTGCCTCGACTGCGGTCATGTCGGCTGCTGCGACTCCTCGCCGGGGCAGCACGCGACGGCGCACCACAAGGAGACCGGCCACCCGGTCATGCGCACCTTCGAGCCCGGGGAGAACTGGCGCTGGTGCTTCGTCGACCACGTCCTCGTGTGACCTCGGCCCGGTACGGTTCGACCGTCTGAGGCGTGGGTACGTCAACCCGGCGCGCGCTCTTCCGATTTGGGCCCGCCGGACCCCTAGCCACTGTGCGTGTTCGTGTGTTTACTATGAGTGACAGCAAGGGGTTGGGGTCTCGGGGACAGGAAAGTTCGGAGCGCGATAACGTCACCGCTGAACCACGTATCGCGTTACCCCGAGGGCGACCCCCTGGCCCTGTAACGCTTGTACCACCTTGGAGGTGAGGGTGTCCCAGATCGCAGGCGAGCCCGCGACCCAGGACTTCGTCGAAGTCCGGCTGCCGGCCGCGGGTGCCTACCTGTCGGTGCTGCGTACGGCGACGGCCGGCCTCGCAGCCCGTTTGGACTTCACCCTCGACGAGATCGAGGACCTGCGCATCGCAGTCGACGAGGCCTGCGCGATCCTGCTCCAGCAGGCCGTGCCCGGCTCGGTGCTCAGCTGTGTCTTCCGCCTCGTCGACGACTCGCTCGAAGTCACTGTCTCGGCGCCGACCACGGACGGCCACGCCCCTTCGCGGGACACCTTCGCCTGGACGGTGCTGTCCGCCCTCGCGGGCAAGGTCTCCTCCGCCGTGGACGAGGACAAAACCGTTTCGATCAGCCTCTACAAACAGCGCGGCGCGGGACCCGGGCCGACGTGAGGGACGGAAACGGGGACGGGGACGGGCCGGTGCGGGACGACGAGCGCGGTACACGGGAGCGGCCGGCCGAGGGCGCGCGTTCTCCGAACGAGGCCCGGCGCGCGGCGGACGGCATCGACGGCATCCCCGAGCAGGCCCGGCCGCATCCGGAGGACGAGACCTCACCCGAGGCCGTCGTTCCGGGCGACGGGCAGCGGACCGGGGACACCCCCGTCCGGCCCGTCCGAGCGGAGGAGAAGGCTCGGGAAAGGGCAACGGGCGGGACGATGAGCGAGCACGAGCGACACTCCGAGGACGACGCGCCGGGTGCCCGGGGCACGCGGGGCACGCGGCACGACCCGCAGGACCGCAGCGGGGCGCGCCTCCTGTTCGCCGAGCTGCGCACCCTGGAGAAGGACAGCCCCGCCTACGCGGAGCTGCGCAACCGGCTGGTCCGCATGCACCTGCCGCTCGTCGAGCACCTCGCGCGCCGCTTCCGCAACCGCGGCGAGCCCCTGGACGACCTGACCCAGGTCGCCACGATCGGACTGATCAAGTCGGTCGACCGTTTCGACCCGGACCGCGGGGTGGAGTTCTCCACGTACGCGACACCGACGGTGGTCGGCGAGATCAAGCGGCACTTCCGGGACAAGGGCTGGGCGGTCCGCGTCCCACGCCGGCTCCAGGAGCTGCGGCTGGCCCTGACCACGGCCACCGCGGAGCTCTCCCAGCTGCACGGGCGCTCCCCCACGGTGCACGAGCTCGCGCAGAAGCTTGCGATCTCCGAGGAGGAGGTCCTGGAGGGTCTGGAGTCGGCCAACGCCTACTCCACGCTCTCCCTCGACGTGCCGGACACCGACGACGAGTCCCCGGCGGTCGCGGACACCCTCGGCGCCGAGGACGAGGCCCTGGAGGGCGTCGAGTACCGGGAATCGCTCAAGCCGCTGCTGGAGGACCTCCCGCCACGCGAGAAGCGGATCCTGCTACTGCGCTTCTTCGGCAACATGACCCAGTCGCAGATCGCGCAGGAGGTCGGCATCTCTCAGATGCACGTCTCGCGGCTGCTGGCCCGCACCCTGGCGCAGCTGCGGGAGAAGCTGCTGGTCGAGGAGTAGCCGCCCCGCCCGCGTCGGCGGGCGGCGGCCGGCCCCGCCTACTTCTCGGCGTTGCCGGGGCCCCGGATGCCGAGGGCCTGGGTGGTCTCCGGGTTGACGAGCAGCACCAGTGCCGTGACGGAGACCACGGCGAGCACGATGCCCGCCGGAATGGCCGGACCGTTCGTCGTCAGCATGTTGTAGGCCACGGGCAGCGCCATGATCTGCGTGATCACGGCGGGCCCCCGGCTCCAGCCCCGCCGGCCGAGCAGCCCGCGCGCGGCGAGCAGCGGCAGCAGGGCGAGGACGATCAGGGTGACGCCGCCGGTGATCGCGGAGGTCCGGTCGGCGGGATGGCCGGTGAGCCCCCCGACGAGCATCCAGGCGCCGCCCACGACGAGCGCCAGTCCCTCCAGTGCGGCGAGCGCGGCCGCGGCGGTCAGCCGGCCGGGACGGGGGCCCGCCTCTTCGGCGGCTTCGGAAACGGGGTTCGGCTCACTGCTCACCCCTGAAGGGTAGCCCTCCGCATACCGGCGTCCACGAGGGTGTCCGCCCTATCACGTGCGCGGTTCGACCGTGGCGATCTTCACCTCGGTCTGGGCCGAGTACCACCCACTAGGTACCCTGCAAACCATGCGTGCACTTCTCGTGGTCAACCCGGCGGCAACCACCACGAGTGCGCGTACGCGCGACGTGCTGATCCACGCGCTCGCGAGCGAGATGAAGCTGGAGGCGGTCACCACCGAGTACCGCGGGCACGCGCGCGACCTCGGCCGGCACGCGGCGCAGAGTGACGACATCGAGCTGGTGGTGGCCCTCGGCGGCGACGGCACGGTCAACGAGGTCGTCAACGGTCTGCTGCACGCGGGCCCCGATCCGGAGCACCTGCCCGGCCTCGCGGTGGTCCCCGGTGGTTCCACCAACGTCTTCGCCCGCGCCCTCGGCCTGCCCAACCACGCGGTGGAGGCCACCGGCGCGCTGCTGGACGCCCTGCGCGAGGGCAGCGAGCGGACCGTCGGGCTCGGCCTGGCCTCGGGGACGCCGGGGTCGGAGGACGAGGCGGTCCCGTCCCGGTGGTTCAGCTTCAACGCCGGACTGGGCTTCGACGCCGGCGTCGTCGGCCGCGTCGAGCAGCACCGTGAGCGCGGCAAGAAGTCGACACACGCCCTCTACGTCCGCCAGGTGATGCGCGCGCTCGTCGGCGAGCCGCACCGGCGCAGCGGGACGATCACCCTGGAGCGGGCGGGCGAGGACCCGGTCACCGATCTGGTCCTGTCCATAGTCTCGAACACATGCCCCTGGACGTTTCTCGGCAATCGCCCGATCTACGCGTCACCCAAGGCCTCGTTCGACACCGCGCTCGACGTGTTCGGCCTCAGCCGCCTGTCCACGGCCGCTGTCGCCCGGTATGGCACCCAGTTGCTCACTTCGTCCCCGGAGCGCGGACCCCGTGGCCGGCACGCGGTCTCCCTGCACGACCTGACCGACTTCACCTTGCATTCGAAGGTGCCGCTCCCCCTCCAGATGGACGGTGACCACCTGGGGCTGCGAACCAGCGTGACGTTCACAGGCGTACGCCGTGCACTGCGTGTGATTGTGTGAGCAGAAGGGGCGAAAGTCCTTTCACTCGAACGTTTAGACCAGGGTCCACCCCATGGAAGTACGGCTGTGACCTAGTCGACACCGAAGAATCAAAAAAAACTTTCCGGAAGGGGTTGTATCCACCGCCGAGGTTTGCGAGTCTCTTCTTGGCGATCGGGACAGCCCGCAAGACCGGCATCCACAGATCACCGGAACCCCTCTTCAAACCACAGGACCACGCCAGGGAACCTGGCTGTCGGCCCTTCCCTTGTTGAGGGATTCGTGAAAGCGTTCACATTCACAAGCAATCCGCATGTAATACCAAGGAGAGGTAGCAGCCATGGACTGGCGTCACCGCGCCGTTTGCCGCGAGGAAGACCCCGAGCTCTTCTTCCCCATCGGCAACACCGGTCCCGCGCTGCTGCAGATCGAGGAAGCCAAGGCCGTCTGCCGTCGCTGCCCCGTCATGGAGCAGTGCCTGCAGTGGGCGCTCGAGTCCGGTCAGGACTCCGGCGTCTGGGGTGGTCTCAGCGAGGACGAGCGCCGCGCGATGAAGCGCCGTGCCGCCCGCAACCGGGCCCGTCAGGCCTCCGCCTGACGCAGCCACCCTGCCTGAGCTTGGCGGCGCGTACAGCGAGTACGCATCCCCCGCTCCCGAGCCGCAGCGCGCAGTACCCCCGATGCGATCGCACGAGCACTGGCCTCGGACCTTCACCGGTCCGGGGCTTTTTGCTGTGCGGGGACTGTCCGAGGACCCGGCGGGCCCGAGTGCTACTTCGCCGCGGGCACCGGAATGTCCAGAATGACCTGAGTACCGCGCTCCGGGGCCGGGACCATGTCGAAGGTGCCGCCCAGTTCGCCCTCCACCAGGGTGCGGACGATCTGCAGGCCGAGGTTGCCCGAGCGGTGCGGGTCGAAGTCGGAGGGCAGACCCACGCCGTCGTCCTGGACGGTGACCCGGAGCCGGGCCTCCTTCGTCGTGCCGCCGCGGACCGCGGAGACCTCGACCGTCCCGGTGTCGCCCTCGCGGAAGCCGTGTTCGAGGGCGTTCTGCAGCACCTCGGTCAGCACCATCGAGAGCGGGGTCGCGACCTCGGCGTCGAGGATGCCGAAGCGGCCGGTGCGCCGGCCGGTCACCTTGCCCGGCGAGATCTCCGCCACCATCGCCAGCACCCGGTCGGCGATCTCGTCGAACTCCACCCGCTCGTCCAGGTTCTGGGACAGCGTCTCGTGCACGATCGCGATCGAGCCGACGCGGCGGACGGCCTCCTCCAGCGCCTCGCGGCCCCGGTCGGACTCGATGCGCCGGGCCTGGAGGCGCAGCAGGGCGGCCACCGTCTGGAGGTTGTTCTTCACCCGGTGGTGGATCTCCCGGATGGTGGCGTCCTTGGTGATCAACTCGCGTTCGCGGCGGCGCAGTTCCGTGACGTCGCGCAGCAGTACGAGCGAACCGATGCGTGTTCCCTTGGGCTTGAGCGGGATGGCCCGGAACTGGATCACCCCGTCGTGCGCCTCGATCTCGAACTCGCGCGGCGCCCAGCCACTCGCCACCTTGGCCAGCGCCTCGTCCACCGGGCCGCGGGACGGGGCGAGTTCGGCGGTGGTCCGGCCCAGGTGATGGCCGACCAGGTCGGCGGCGAGGCCCATGCGGTGGTAGGCCGACAGCGCGTTCGGGGAGGCGTACTGGACGATGCCGTCCGCGTCGAGCCGGATCAGGCCGTCGCCGACGCGGGGCGAGGCGTCCATGTCGACCTGCTGGTTCTCGAACGGGAAGGCGCCGGCCGCGATCATCTGTGCGAGGTCCGAGGCGCTTTGCAGGTACGTCAGTTCCAGGCGGCTCGGGGTACGCACGGTGAGCAGGTTGGTGTTGCGGGCGATGACGCCCAGGACGCGCCCCTGACGGCGTACCGGGATGGACTCGACCCGGACCGGGACCTCCTCGCGCCACTCCGGGTCGCCCTCGCGCACGATCCGGCCCTCGTCCAGGGCGGCGTCCAGCATGGGGCGCCGGCCGCGCGGGACGAGATGGCCGACCATGTCGTCCTGGTAGGAGGTGGGGCCGGTGTTGGGCCGCATCTGGGCGACGGACACGTACCGGGTGCCGTCCAGGGTGGGGACCCACAGGACCAGGTCGGCGAAGGAGAGGTCGGAGAGGAGCTGCCACTCCGAGACCAGCAGGTGGAGCCACTCGAGGTCGGAGTCGTCGAGCGCGGTGTGCTGGCGTACGAGTTCGTTCATGGAGGGCACGGGGCCGAGCGTACCTGGCGGTACACCCGCGGGCCGCGGCGCCTGGGAGGGACCCTCAGCCCTCCCGGCACCGCAGCCCGGAGCAACATCGGCCGTGGGGTGTGCGGTCCCGGTCGGCCGAAGGATGAGGAGCCGGGGCAGTCAGGGCAGAGAGCTCCGGTTCCTCGGTCCGCCCTCCTGTGCGGGGAAGGCGGAAGCCTGACGATCACTTCGCGTGAGTGGCACGGTCAGCGTCTCGTAGCCATTCTGGACTAGACCACTAAGCGTGTCCATGCGGTGGACCGTGTTTGTTCTTGCGCGTTCCGCCTGTTGCGCAGACGTCCGCACCCGGCAGCAGCCTAACCCTGATGGCTCACCCGCGGGGCCGGACCGCCGGGGCAATTTCCCCTGGCCGGTTCGCCGCGCCCGGAGGGCCCTGCTCTGTTAGATTGGTCTAAACCACATAGCCAGTCCCGGGCCCCGGGTGAGTCCTCTCTTCGAAACGGCAGGCCAGCGTGGAAGTTGTCATCGTTCCCGATGCCAAGGCGGGCGGCGAACTCATAGCCGAGGCCATGGCGCGGCTGCTCCGGCGCAAGCCCGACGCCCTGCTCGGGGTGGCCACCGGTTCCACGCCGCTGCCCGTGTACGAGGCGCTGGCGGCCAAGGTGCGCTCGGGTGCCGTGGACACCGCGCGGGCGCGGATCGCCCAGCTCGACGAGTACGTGGGGCTGCCGGCGGAGCACCCGGAGTCGTACCGCTCGGTGCTGCGGCGCGAGGTGCTCGAACCGCTGGGGATCGGCATGGACGCGTTCATGGGCCCCGACGGCACGGCCGCGGACGTCCAGGCGGCGTGCGAGGAGTACGACCGGGCGCTGGGCGGGGCCGGCGGCGTCGACCTCCAGCTCCTTGGCATCGGCACCGACGGACACATCGGCTTCAACGAACCGTGCTCCTCGCTCGCCTCCCGGACCAGGATCAAGACGCTCACCGAGCAGACCCGCGTCGACAACGCGCGCTTCTTCGACGGTGACATCGAACAGGTGCCGCACCACGTGATCACGCAGGGCATCGGCACCATCCTGGAGGCGCGGCACGTGGTGCTGCTCGCCACCGGTGAGGGCAAGGCGGACGCGGTCGCCGCGAGCGTCGAGGGCCCGGTCGCAGCCGTGTGCCCGGCCTCCGCGCTGCAACTGCACCCGCACGCCACGGTCGTCGTCGACGAGGCCGCCGCTTCCAAGCTGAAGCTCGCCGACTACTTCCGGCACACCTACGCCCACAAGCCGGACTGGCAGGGCATCTGACCGGTCCGGTCGCGCGCCGCCCACCACACCCCCGGGCGGTCCGACGGACGCGCCAAGGCGTCGGCACCCCGCACGGGTCCGGCGCCTTCGTCGTACCGCCGACGCCCCATTGCCGGCCGACGGCCCGCCTCCCCCTCCGCGGCCCGCCCCCTCCTCGGCCGGCCACCCCTCCGCGACCCGCCCCCTCCGCGACCCGCCACCCGTGACGAAGACGCCGGCCCCCACCAGGGAAGCCGGCGCCCTTCGTTCAAGCGGTACGGGCGTTCGTCAGGCGCCGACGACCGCCTCCGCCGCCGCGCGGCCGCAGACGCGGGCCGCGCCGTAGGTGGCCAGGTGGAGGGAGCCGCGGGGTTCGGCCCGGGGGACGCCCATCTCGACGACGACCGTGTCGGGCCGGGCCGCCAGCAGGGTGTCGAGGGCCGCCGCCATCCAGGGGTGGCGGTGCTCGTCGCGGACGACGGCGACGACGCGGCGCGCGCCCGCAGCGGCCAGCGCCTCGTGCCCGGCGTCGGGCCCGGTGAAGCTGCCGGTCTCCGTGCCCGGGAGCAGGCGGCCGAGTTCGGCGGCGACGCCCCAGGGGGTCTCGTCGCCGACCGCGATGTTCGCGACCGGGGTGAAGGCGGCCACGAACGGCGGCGCGGTGAGCGGACCGAAGCCCTCGGCGGCGGTGACGCGCAGGGCCCGGCGGGCCGCGCGCAGGCCCACCTCCTCGTCCGGGGCACCGGCCGTGCGGGCGTCCGGGCGGTTCGCCGCGGTCCAGCGGGACAGGGCCCGGACCCGGTCGGCCGCGTCGGCCAGGCGCTGCTCGGGCAGCTCGCCCGAGCGGACGGCCTCGACCAGGGCGTCGGACAGCCGCCGCACGGTGTCCTCGTCGCAGAGGCCGCCGCCCACGCAGATCGCGTCGGCGCCCGCCGCGATGGCCAGGGCGCTGCCGCGCTCGATGCCGTAGGTGCCGGCGATGGCCCGCATCTCGATGCCGTCGGTGACGATGAGGCCGTCGTAGCCCAGTTCACCGCGGAGCAGGCCGGTGAGGATGCGGCGGGACAGTGTCGCCGGGCGGTCCGGGTCCAGGGCCGGGGCCAGGATGTGGGCGCTCATCACCGCGCGGCTGCCGGCGGCGATGGCCGCGCGGAACGGGACCAGGTCGCGTTCGGCCAGCACCGCGGCGTCCACGTCGATGCGCGGCACGGCGTGGTGGGAGTCGATGCCCGTGTCCCCGTGCCCCGGGAAGTGCTTGGTGCAGGTGGCCACGCCCGCCGACTGCATGCCGGTGACGTAGGCGGCGGTGTGCCGGGCGACCAGGTCGGTGCCGGCGCCGAAGGAGCGTACGCCGATGACCGGGTTGTCCGGGTTGGAGTTCACGTCGGCGGACGGGGCCCAGTTGAAGTTGACGCCGCAGGCCGCGAGCCGGCGGCCCAGTTCGGCGGCCACCTCGCGGGTGAGACCCACGTCGTCCACCGCGCCGAGGGCGTGGTTGCCGGGGAAGGAGGAGCCGGTGCGGACCTCGAGGCGGGTGACGTCGCCGCCCTCCTCGTCGATGGCGACCAGCACGTCCTCGCGTTCGGCGCGGAGCTGTGCGGTCAGCGCCGCCACCTGGTCGGGCGTCTTGACGTTCCGCCCGAACAGGGCGACGGACGCCAGGCCCTCGCCGAGGCGGCGCAGCAGCCAGTCGGGGGCGGTGGTGCCGGAGAAGCCGGGCTGCAGAACGGTGAGCGCGTTCTGGGTGAGTGTGTCGGTGCCGCTGGCGATGGTCGTCATCGGGTGGCGTTATCCCTTCACGGCGCCGGCGGTCAGGCCGCTGACGGCCTTGCGCTGGAGGAAGACGAAGAGGATCAGGATCGGGATGGCGAAGAGGGACGACGCGGCCATGGTCGCACCCCAGTCGTCGCCGAACTGGGTCTGGAAGCTGGACAGCCACAGCGGCAGCGTCTTGGCCTCGGTGTCCTTGTTGAGCACCAGGACCAGGGCGAACTCGTTCCACGCGGTGATGAACCCGAACAGCGAGGTGGACATCAGGCCCGGCGCGAGCAGCGGCAGGATGACCCGGCGGAACGCCTGGACGCGGGTGCAGCCGTCGACCATCGCGGACTCCTCCAGCTCCCGGGGCACCGCGGCGACGAAGCCGCGCAGCGTCAGGATGGTGAAGGGCAGGATCATCATCATGTAGAAGAGCGTGAGCGGCACGAGGCTGTTCAGCATCGACGCGTCCCGCACGATCATGTACATCGCGATGATCATGACTTCCCAGGGCGCCATCTGGGCCAGCATGAAGCCGATGATGAAGCCGCGCCGCCCCTTGAACCGCATCCGCGCCAGGGCGAAGGACCCGGCCAGCGCGATGATCAGGGAGAAGAGAACCGCGAGGATCGTCACGGTCAGCGAGTTGGTGACGTACGTCCAGAAGTGGTCGGCGCTCGTCGCGGTCTCGAAGTGGTCGAAGGTGATGTCGGTCGGGACCCAGACCGGGTTGTCCGCGAGGATGTCGCCCCTCGGCTTGAGTGCCGTGGCGAACATCCAGTACACGGGGAAGACGAAGCCGATGAACAGGACGACGGCCGTGGCGTTGGGCCACAGGCGGCCGAAGAGCGAGCGCTTCACAGCTCGTCCTCCTCTTGCTTGAGCACGATCCTGAGGTAGTAGGCGGTCAGACCGAGCAGGATCAGGATGGTCAGGACGGCGATCGCCGCGCCCATGCCGTAGTGCTGGTTGCCGACGCCCTCGACGTACGCGTAGACGGGCAGGATCTCGGTGAGCCGGTCCGGGCCGCCTTCGTTGAAGGTGTAGACCTGCACGAACGCCTTGAAGACCCAGATGATCTCCAGGAAGGTCGTCGCGTAGAGGAAGGGCCGCAGGAACGGCATGGTGACCGTGGTGAAGCTCCGCCAGCCGCCGGCGCCGTCGAGTGACGCGGCCTCGTAGAGCTCGCCCGGGATGGTGGTGGTCGCCGCGTACAGGTTGATGGCGACGAACGGGATGGACATCCACACGATCAGCGTGGTGACGACGAAGAACGTCGACATCTGGCTGCTGGTCCAGCTGTAGTCGGCCATGGAGTGCCAGCCGAGCTTGTCCAGCACCCAGTTGACGACGCCGAAGCGGGTGGCGAACAGCCACTGGTAGACGGTGGTGGCGGCCACCACGGGCATGGCCCAGGCCAGCACCAGGCCGCTCAGCAGGAGGAACCGCATCCGCCTGCCGAGGCGGGCGAGCAGCAGGCCGATCAGGGTGCCGAGCACCATGATCAGGGCGACGTTGGCCGCGGTGAAGAGGATCGAGCGGAGCGTGACCCGCCAGAACTGCTCGCTGGTCAGCGTCTCCTTGTAGTTCTCGACGCCGTTCCACTCGGTGACGTGCTGGATCAGCTGCGCCATGTTGAGGTTCTGGAAGGACAGCAGGACGTCCTTCAGCAGCGGCCAGCCGAGCAGCAGCACGGAGGCCGCGCAGGCGGGCAGCAGCAACAGGTAGGGCGCGAGGGCGCCGGCGCGCGACGCGGCTCTCGTTCTCGGTCCGCCGGATCCCCCGCCGTCCGCCTTGCGGACGTCCGCCGGGCCCGAGGGCGGCCGTTCGGTCTGCACGGTCATGCTCGCGTTCTCTCTTCTCGACCTGTGTACGTCGACTCTCGACCTGTACGTCGACCCGCGTACGGTCGCCGGGGCGGGAGCCGTCGTCCGGCCACTCCGCCCCGGCACACCCGGTGTTACTGCTGCTGCGACAGGCGCTTGTTGAACTCTTCCTCGACCTGCTCGGCCGCCTCGGCGGGCGCCTTGCCGTTCAGCACGGCGGTCATGTAGGTCTTGATCGGGTTGGGCGCGTTCTCGACCGCGGCCCACTCCGGGATCAGCGGCGTGGTGCCACCGCCCTCGGCGGCCGGCGCGGCGGCCTCGGCGGCGGCGTTGCCCTTGAGGTTGGTCTGGAGCGCGTCCTTGTTCGGGATGACGCCGTTGGCCTTGGCCAGCGCGCCCTCGAACTCGTCGGACAGCGTGACCTTCAGGAACTCCTTGGCCAGCTCCTGCTTCTTGCTGCCCGCGGCGACGGCCAGGTTGGAGCCGCCGAGGAAGACGCCCTCGGGCTTGGCCGCCGTCTCACCCGGGATGGTGAAGTAGCCGATGTCCTTCTCGATCTTCGGGTTGGTCTCGATCGCGATGCCGGCTTCCCAGCCCATGCCGATGAAGGCGCCGACGTCACCCTTGGCGAAGACCTCGCCCTGCTGCGGGGTGGCCTCGTCCTTGTCCTTGGGCGCCTCGGAGAGGGACTGGAACTTCTTGTAGGTCTCCATGGCCGCGGTGATCTTCGGGTCGGCCAGGTTGGAGACGTACTTGTCGCCGTCCTTCTTGACCAGTTCGGCGCCCTCGCCGATCGCGAGGCCGACGAAGTGGTACCAGTTCTGGCCGGGCAGGTAGATCGGCTCGGCGTCGGTCTTCTCGCCGATCGTCTTGAGGGCGGCGTAGAAGTCGTCGCGGGTCTTGGGGAGTTCCTTGATGCCCGCGTCCGCCCAGACCTTCTTGTTGTAGACCACCACGCGGTTGACCACGAACCACGGGGCGGCGTACTGCTTGCCGTCGAAGACGGCGGACTCGTTCAGGGACTCGGACCAGTCCTTGCCGATCGAGCTCTTCAGGTCGGCCAGGTCGGCGAGACCGCCGGTCTTCGCGTAGGCCGGCGTCTGGGTGTTGCCGATCTCGAAGACGTCCGGCGGGTTCTCCTCCGACAGGGCGGTCGTCAGCTTCTGCTGAATCCCGTTCCACGTCTGGACCTCGAACTTGACCTTCGCCTTCGTCTTCTTCTCGAAGGCGGCCGCCACGTCCTTCTGCCACTGGTCCGGCGAAGACCCGTCCATCACCCACACGGTGAGCGTCTCGCCGGCGTAACCGTCCGCCCCGGCCTTCTTGCCGTCGTCGCCGCTGTCGCCCCCGCACGCCGCGATCGAGACCATCATGCCCGCGATACCGATCGCGGCTATCAGCTTGCGCTTCACGCCACCCTCCTCAGGGATGCCACAAAACCCCCCTGCCTCCCCGCGGTTGCTCGTCGACGCGGACCGCCCATGGGGCCGGGACCTGGACCAATGGTGTAGACCAGTACGGGGAGCTTGGCCCAGACCAATAGGGCTGTCAAGGGTGTTCAACCACGCTCCCCACGTCCGTGATGCGACCGAGATATGCAGGGACCTTTCATTGCGCAAGCCCCAGATCGGGCGGACCGGGACCGGGTGTACCACCACCCGCAGAACGATGTGCCGGTACGGTCCCGAACGCGCGTACCAGCGACGTCCGACCCTGCCGTGGACTAGACCATGGGGGGTCCCGGGGGTATACAGAAGGGATCACGGAGCGTGCGGGGCCATCCCGGCACGGAGCCGTGCCACGATGTGAGCCGTGGCCGACAGGAATGCCGGTCGCTTCGGCACCCGGAGCCGGGAAGGCAGAGCATGAGCACCGACGTCAGCAGTGCGGAGAACGAGGGTGGGGCGACCGTCCGTACCGCGCGCGTGCCCAAGTACTACCGTCTGAAGAAGCATCTGCTCGACATGACCCGGACACAGACGCCGGGCACGCCGGTCCCGCCGGAGCGCACGCTGGCCGCGGAGTTCGACACCTCGCGCACCACCGTGCGCCAGGCCCTCCAGGAGCTGGTCGTCGAGGGCCGCCTGGAACGCATCCAGGGCAAGGGCACCTTCGTCGCCAAGCCCAAGGTGTCGCAGGCGCTGCAACTCACCTCCTACACCGAGGACATGCGGGCCCAGGGGCTCGAACCCACCTCGCAACTGCTGGACATCGGCTACATCACCGCCGACGACCGGCTCGCCGGTCTGCTGGACATCACGGCCGGCGGACGGGTGCTGCGCATCGAGCGGCTGCGCATGGCCAACGGCGAGCCGATGGCCATCGAGACCACGCACCTGTCGGCGAAGCGCTTCCCCGCGCTGCGCCGGTCCCTGGTGAAGTACACGTCCCTGTACACCGCGCTCGCCGAGGTGTACGACGTCCATCTCGCCGAGGCCGAGGAGACCATCGAGACCTCGCTGGCCACCCCGCGCGAGGCCGGCCTGCTCGGCACCGACGTGGGCCTGCCGATGCTGATGCTCTCCCGGCACTCCCAGGACCGCACCGGTCAGCCGGTGGAGTGGGTGCGTTCGGTGTACCGGGGCGACCGCTACAAGTTCGTGGCCCGTCTGAAGCGTCCCCAGGACTAGTGCAAACCGGGCAAAACATACCGCTCCCGACCGCGAAGTTGCAGTTGAGGACCGATATGCGGACGAGGGCTTCCGCTGTCTTGACGCCGTCACCTACATTTCGTGCGCACTGCACGAGGTGATCAGCGAGGGGACGGAGCCACCGCATGTCACAAGCCCCGGAAGTGAGCAGAGGCCCGGTGGTGACGCCTGTGCGCGTCGTCATCGGCCTCTGCCTAGTCGCACCGTTCGTCGCCATGCTCTGGGTCGGTTCGTACGCGAAGACGGACCCGGCCTTCATCGGCATACCGTTCTTCTACTGGTACCAGATGGCCTGGGTGCTCATCTCCACCGTGCTCACGGTGGTCGCGTACCAGCTGTGGCAGCGTGACCAGCGCGCCCGCCGGGAAGGCGGGGCCAAGTGAACGACGGCGTGAACGGCGTCGCGCTCGGCGTCTTCATCTTCTTCTTCGTCCTTGTCACCGCCATGGGCTTCCTGGCCGCCCGCTGGCGCCGGGCCGCCAACGAGCAGAGCCTCGACGAGTGGGGCCTCGGCGGCCGCTCGTTCGGCACCTGGGTCACCTGGTTCCTGCTGGGCGGCGACCTGTACACGGCGTACACCTTCGTGGCCGTCCCCGCGGCGATCTACGCGGCGGGCGCGGCCGGCTTCTTCGCGGTGCCGTACACGATCCTGGTCTACCCTCTGATCTTCACCTTCCTGCCGCGCCTGTGGTCGGTCTCCCACAAGCACGGGTACGTGACGACCTCGGACTTCGTGCGCGGCCGGTTCGGCTCGAAGGGGCTGTCGCTGGCGGTCGCCGTCACCGGCATCCTGGCCACGATGCCGTACATCGCGCTCCAGCTGGTCGGCATCCAGGCCGTCCTGGACGTGATGGGCGTCGGCGGCGGCGAGGACACCAACTGGTTCATCAAGGACCTGCCGCTGCTGATCGCCTTCGGTGTGCTGGCCGCGTACACCTACTCGTCGGGTCTGCGCGCGCCCGCGCTGATCGCGTTCGTGAAGGACACGCTGATCTACATCGTGATCGCGGTGGCGATCATCTACATCCCGATCAAGCTCGGCGGGTTCGACGACATCTTCGCGTCGGCGAGCGACAAGTTCACCGAGTCGGGCAAGGGCGGACTGATCCCGGACCACGGCGGCCAGTGGACGTACGCCACCCTGGCGCTCGGCTCGGCGCTGGCGCTGTTCATGTACCCGCACTCGATCACCGCGACGCTGTCCTCGCGCAGCCGTGACGTGATCCGGCGCAACACCACGATCCTGCCGCTGTACTCGCTGATGCTGGGCCTCCTCGCGCTGCTGGGCTTCATGGCGATCGCGGCGGGCGTCAAGGTGGAGAACGGGCAGCTGGCGATCCCGCAGCTGTTCGAGAACATGTTCCCGGACTGGTTCGCGGGCGTGGCCTTCGCGGCGATCGGCATCGGCGCGCTGGTACCGGCGGCGATCATGTCGATCGCGGCAGCGAATCTCTTCACGCGCAACATCTACAAGGACTTCATCAAGCCGGACGCCACCCCGGCCCAGGAGACCAAGGTCTCCAAGCTGGTGTCGCTGCTGGTGAAGGTGGGTGCGCTGGTCTTCGTGCTGGGCATGGACAAGACGGTCGCGATCAACTTCCAGCTGCTCGGCGGCATCTGGATCCTGCAGACCTTCCCGGCCCTGGTCGGCGGCCTGTTCACCCGCTGGTTCCACCGCTGGGCGCTGCTCGGCGGCTGGGCGGTCGGCATGATCTACGGCACGGTCGCCGCGTACGGGGTGGCCTCGCCGACGCAGAAGCACTTCGGCGGCTCCTCCGACGAGATCCCCGGCATCGGCGAGATCGGCTACATCGGTCTCACCGCCTTCGTGCTGAACATCGTGGTCACCGTGGTCCTGACCTTCGTCCTGCGGGCGGTCAAGGCGCCCGACGGCGTCGACGAGACCAAGCCGAGCGACTACACGGCGGACGCGGGCGACGCGGGCGTCGAGGTCGAGCTGCCGCCGGCCACGGCGGGCACCTCGCACTAGTTCCTTCCTCGTCAGCGGGCCGTCGGAGAAATCCGGCGGCCCGTTGTCGTACCCGTCGGCGAGATCACCGCACAGGCCTATCCGCGCGACGGCCTCCTCGACTTCGGGGAGGACGACGAGTACCTCCACGAGCTGCGCGCCGTGGCCAAGCGGGCGGCGGCCGCCGAGGTACTGGTCGCCGCGGCGGACGGCGGGCTGCTCGGCGGCGTGATCTTCGTGCCCGCCGGCGGGCCCATGGCGGACATCGCCCGGCCCGGTGAGGCCGAGATACGTATGCTCGCCGTCGCCCGCGAGGCACGCGGACGCGGGGCCGGCGAGGCGCTCGTACGGGCCTGCGTGGACCGCGCCCGGTCCGTGGAGGGCTGCGCACGCGTCGTGCTGTCCACCCAGCGCACCATGCGCACCGCCCACCGCCTCTACGCGCCCCTGGGCTTCACCCGCACGCCGGACCGCGACCGGAACCCCCTGCCGGAGCTGGACGACATCACTCTGCTCACCTGTGAACCGACGCTCTGACACCACCCCGACACACTGGCGGACACAACATCTGGGGGTGCTGGCGGATCCCGGCACAAGATGTATGCTCATGCTCGCTGTCGCCGCAGGGGAATCCGGTGCGAATCCGGAACTGTCCCGCAACGGTGTACATGCGTGTATCCGTACGTTCTCGGACGTACGTGCACGCGTGTCTCAGTCCGAGGGCCTGCCGACAGTGCGCCCGGCCTCCCGGCCCGGGTGCCATGACGTCCGGGCCCCGTGGAGTGGGCCGGTGGACGCGACGCCGCGTGCGCTCGTGTGCTGCCCCCTGCCCTCCGCCAGGCCCCGTGCCAGCGAGGGAGTGCCCCCACGTGACCATCGCGCCAGCCGACCCGGCCACAGCGACCCCGGTGACGACTTCAGCGATGCCGGTGACCGAGGAGTCCGACGGACCCGGTGCCGCCCTGCTGCGGACCCTGACCGCTCTGACCGCCGACCTCCCCGGCGCCGACCCCGGCCGGGTCGCCGCCGCCGCGCTGCGCGGCCGGTCCGCCCACGCGGACGAGGCCGAGCTGCGCGAGCTGGCCACGGAGGCGGCGGCCGGTCTCATCTCCGAGGACCCGGTCTACTCCCGGCTGGCCGCCCGGCTGCTGACCATCGGCATCCGGGCGGAGGCCGCCTGCCAGGGCGTCACGTCCTTCACCGAGTCGGTCGCCACCGGCCACCGTGAGGGCCTGATCGCCGACCGCACCGCCGAGTTCGTACGGCTGCACGCGGAGCGGCTGGACGCGACGATCGACCGGGCCGCCGACGACCGCTTCGGCTACTTCGGGCTGCGCACCCTGCACAGCCGCTACCTGCTGCGGCACCCGATCACCCGCAAGGTCGTCGAGACGCCGCAGCACTTCATGCTGCGGGTGGCCGCCGGCCTGGCCGAGGACGACAGCGCCCACTCGGTCGACGAGGTCTCCGCGCTGTACGGCCTGATGAGCCGCCTCGACTACCTGCCCTCGTCCCCCACCCTGTTCAACTCCGGCACCCGGCACGCCCAGATGTCGTCCTGCTATCTCCTCGACTCCCCCAAGGACGAGCTGGACTCCCTCTACGACCGCCTCCACCAGGTCGCCCGGCTCTCCAAGCACGCCGGCGGCATCGGCATCGCCTACTCCCGCGTCCGCTCCCGGGGTTCGCTGATCCGCGGCACCAACGGGCACTCCAACGGCATCGTCCCGTTCCTGAAGACGCTGGACGCCTCGGTGGCGGCCGTGAACCAGGGCGGCCGGCGCAAGGGCGCGGCGGCGGTCTACCTGGAGACCTGGCACGCGGACCTCGAGGAGTTCCTGGAGCTGCGGGACAACACCGGCGAGGACGCCCGCCGCACGCACAACCTGAACCTCGCCCACTGGATCCCGGACGAGTTCATGCGCCGCGTGGACGCCGACGGACAGTGGTCGCTGTTCTCGCCCGCCGAGGTGCCCGAGCTGACCGACCTGTACGGCGCGGAGTTCGACGCGGCCTACCGCGAGGCCGAGGCCGCGGGGCTCGCCCGCAGGACCCTGCCGGCCCGTGAGCTGTACGGCCGCATGATGCGCACCCTCGCGCAGACCGGCAACGGCTGGATGACCTTCAAGGACACCGCCAACCGCACAGCCAACCAGACGGCCGAGCCGGGCAACGTCATCCACTCCTCCAACCTCTGCACGGAGATCCTGGAGGTCACGGACGACGGGGAGACGGCGGTCTGCAACCTGGGCTCGGTCAACCTCGGCGCCTTCGTCGACGTGGCGAAGGGCGATATCGACTGGGAGCGGCTGGACGCCACCGTCCGCACCGCCGTCACCTTCCTGGACCGGGTCGTCGACATCAACTTCTACCCGACCGAGCAGGCGGGCCGCTCCAACGCCCGCTGGCGCCCGGTCGGCCTCGGCGCGATGGGCCTCCAGGACGTCTTCTTCCAGCTGCGCCTGCCCTTCGACTCGCCCGAGGCGAGGGCCCTGTCCACCCGCATCGCCGAGCGCGTCATGCTCGCCGCGTACGAGACGTCCACCGACCTCGCCGAGCGCAACGGCCCGCTGCCGGCCTGGGAGAAGACCCGTACCGCCCGGGGCGTCCTGCACCCCGACCACTACGGCGTGCAGCCGACCTGGCCGGAGCGCTGGACGGCGCTGCGCGAGCGCATGGCGACCACCGGGCTGCGCAACTCCCTGCTGCTCGCCATCGCGCCGACCGCCACCATCGCCTCCATCGCGGGCGTCTACGAGTGCATCGAGCCGCAGGTGTCCAACCTGTTCAAGCGCGAGACGCTCTCCGGCGAGTTCCTCCAGGTCAACTCGTACCTGGTGAACGACCTCAAGCGGCTCGGCGTGTGGGACGCCCGCACCCGCGAGGCACTGCGCGAGGCCAACGGGTCGGTCCAGGACTTCACCTGGATCCCCGCGGACGTCCGCGCGCTGTACCGCACCGCCTGGGAGATCCCGCAGCGCGGCCTGATCGACATGGCCGCCGCCCGCACCCCGTACCTCGACCAGGCCCAGTCGCTGAACCTGTTCCTGGAGACGCCGACCATCGGGAAGCTCTCCTCGATGTACGCGTACGCCTGGAAACAGGGCCTGAAGACCACGTACTACCTGCGCTCGCGCCCGGCGACCCGGATCGCCCGCGCCGCCGGACGGGCCACCGTCCCCGCCCAGGTCACCCCCGACCCCGAAGCGGTCGCCTGCTCCCTGGAAAACCCCGAGTCCTGCGAGGCCTGCCAGTAATGACGACCAAGAACCTGCTCGACCCGGGCTTCGAGCTGACTCTGCGCCCCATGCGCTACCCGGACTTCTACGAGCGCTACCGGGACGCCATCAAGAACACCTGGCACGTGGAGGAGGTCGACCTCCACTCGGACGTCGCCGACCTCGCGAGGCTCAGCCCCGAGGAGCAGCACATGATCGGGCGGCTGGTGGCCTTCTTCGCCACCGGTGACTCGATCGTGGCGAACAACCTGGTGCTGACCCTCTACAAGCACATCAACTCCCCCGAGGCGCGCCTCTACCTGTCGCGGCAGCTGTTCGAGGAGGCCGTCCACGTCCAGTTCTATCTGACGCTGCTGGACACCTACCTGCCTGACCCGGAGGACCGCAACGCCGCCTTCGCGGCCGTGGAGAACATCCCGTCCATCCGCGAGAAGGCCGAGTTCTGCTTCAGGTGGATGGACTCGGTCGAGTCGATCGACCGCCTGGAGACCCAGGCCGACCGCCGCCGTTTCCTGCTGAACCTCATCTGCTTCGCCGCGTGCATCGAGGGCCTGTTCTTCTACGGCGCCTTCGCCTACGTCTACTGGTTCCGCAGCCGGGGTCTGCTGCACGGTCTGGCCACCGGCACCAACTGGGTGTTCCGGGACGAGACGATGCACATGTCCTTCGCCTTCGAGGTGGTCGACACCGTGCGCAAGGAGGAGCCGGAGCTGTTCGACGACCGGCTCAAGGAGCAGGTCACCGACATGCTGCGGGAGGCCGTCGAGGCCGAGCTGCAGTTCGCGCGCGACCTGTGCGGTGACGGCCTCCCGGGCATGAACACCGACTCGATGCGGGAGTACCTGGAGTGCGTCGCCGACCAGCGCCTGACGCGCCTCGGCTTCGCCCCCGTGTACGGCTCGGAGAACCCCTTCTCCTTCATGGAGCTCCAGGGTGTTCAGGAGCTGACCAACTTCTTCGAGCGGCGTCCCTCCGCGTACCAGGTCGCGGTGGAGGGCACCGTCGACCTGTCCGAGGACTTCTGAGTCCGAGGAGTCTCCCTTTCTCCCCTGTTCTCCTGGGCCTCCCTGAGCTGACGGTCGACGCGCCGGTCGCGCACGATGCCGATCACCGAGGGGAGGACCATGAGGACCAGGAGTCCGAAGGTCACGAGCATTCCGATCAGGGCTTCGATCTGGTTTCCGTTCATGACACCAGTGTCGCGCCGGACACTCCTTACCGGGAGTGGCAGGACTGCCGTAGGGCCTCGATTTCCTGCCACTTCCGGGGCACACTGGTGGCATGCTCGAAAACGTGGCCGCCGTCCTGCTCGACGGTGTGCATCCCTTCGAACTCGGCGTGGTCTGCGAGGTCTTCGGCATCGACCGGAGCGACGAGGGCCTGCCGGGGTACGACTTCGCGGTGGTCTCCGCGGAGGGTCCCGCGCTCGGCACCCATGTGGGCGGACTGACCGTCTCCACGCCGTACGGCCTGGAGCGGCTGGCCGAGGCCGACCTGATCGCCGTGCCGGCCGGGAGCGACTTCGTGCGCCGGGAGTATCCGCCCGAGCTCCTTGACGCCCTGCGGCAGGCGGTGGACCGGGGCGCGCGCGTACTGAGCGTGTGCTCCGGGGTCTTCGTGCTGGGCGCCGCCGGGCTGCTGGACGGTCGGCGGTGCTCGGTGCACTGGCACCACGCGGCCGAACTGAGCCGCCAGTACCCGCGGGCCGTCGTCGCGCCCGACGTCCTCTACGTCGACGAGGACCCGGTGATCACCTCCGCCGGCACCGCCGCCGGGATCGACGCCTGTCTGCACATCGTGCGCAAGGAGCAGGGGCCGGAGGTCGCCAACAGGATCGCCCGGCGCATGGTGGTGCCGCCGCACCGGGACGGCGGACAGGCGCAGTACATCGAACGCCCGCTGCCGCGCTCCTCCTGTGACACCGTCGGCGAGGTGCTGGCCTGGATGGAGCAGCACCTCGACGAGGAGGTCACCGTCGAGCAGCTCGCGGCCCGGGCGCACATGTCCCCGCGCACCTTCGCCCGCCGCTTCCAGCAGGAGACCGGCACGACCCCCTACCGCTGGATCCTGCGCCAGCGTGTGCTGCTGGCCCAGCGCCTGCTGGAGGCGACGGACGAGACGATGGACACGATCGCCTGGCGTACCGGTTTCGGTACGGCGGCGGCCCTCAGGCACCAGTTCGTCAGAGCCCTGGACACCACTCCGCACGCCTACCGGCGCACCTTCCGGGGCCCGGAGGCCGCCGCCTGAGCGTCACCGCGCCACGGGCCTGACCAGCAGGTCGTGCGGGCGCAGGGTGATGCCGACCCGGACGGCGTCGTTCGAGCCCGCCACCTGCTCGAAGCGGTACTTCGTGGCGAGCGCGGCCGTGATCAGCGTCAGCTGTGCCATCGAGAAGTGGTCGCTGGGGCACTTGCGATTGCCCACACTGAACGGCTTCATGGCGTATTTCGGCACATTCGGCGCGCGTTCCGGGAGCCAGCGGTCCGGATCGAACTCCAGGTTGCCGGCGTACGACTTCGCATCGCGCTGGATTGCGTACGGACTGTAGATGATGTCCGACCCGGCCGGAATGCGATAGCCACCCAGTTCGGTCTCGGCCACCGAGCGCCGGGTCAATACCCATACGGCCGGGCGCAAACGCATGGCTTCCACGATGACATTGCCGGTGTGCGTGAGCCTGCGGACGTCCCCGAATGCCACGGGGCGTCCGCCGGTCACCGCTTCGACTTCGTCGCGTATGCGGTCGGCATGTTCCGGGTGGTCGGCAAGTGCCTGCAGCAACCACATGATCGTGGAGGCGATGGTTTCACTTCCCGGGGTGAGTATCGCGACGACCTGGTCGTGGATCTCCTGTTCCCCGATCGGGTCGCCATTGTCGTCCTTCGCCTCCAGCAATGCCGTGAGCAAATCGTCCGGCTTTTGACCGGATGCGCGGCGCTCGGCGATGATCTCGTCCACCAGCAGATGCAGATCGGCCAACGCGTTGTTGAATTTGCGGTTGGCCGGAAGGGGTAGCCGGTAGAGCGGTCCGAGCGGGACGACCATGCGCCGGTACATGCCGCGGAAGACGGTGGCGAGCGCGACGCACAGCCGCTCGGCACGCTCGTCCATGTACTGCCCGCGCAGCAGGCAGCGGGCCGCGACGCGCACGGCCACCCGGAAGGACTCGGAGGTGGCGTCGACGGTCCGGCCCGGCCGCCAGCGCTCGGTGAGCGCGTGCGCCTCCTCCTCCATGATCGGCCCGTACGCGGGGATCGCATCGAGTTTGAAGGCCGGCTGGATGGTGCGCCGCTGACGCCGGTGCAGCGGGCCGTTGGCGGTCGCCACGCCCTCCTTGCCGAGCAGGCCCTCCAGCGACTCCCACAGCGGACCGGCTATGTGGTAGTCGGGACTCAGGGCGAGGGCGCCGGTGAGTTCGGGGGCGGTGACCGCGTAGACGGTCTTCGGACCCAGCTTGATGCGCACGATGTCGCCGTGGTCGCGCAGCTGGGACATGTAGGCCAGCGGGTCGCGGGCCAGCCGCCAGCCGTGGCCGAGCAGTGGTACGCCGCCACCCGCGAAGGGCGGCTCGCGCAGGTCCGGCGCCGCTTCCGCGCGGGTCTCGGGGTGGACGGACTCGACGGTCATTTCTCACCTGCCGCTTCGTTGTTGACGTACGGGGGTGTGGACCGGTCGTCCCAGCTGTCGACCATGTACCGGCCGGACTCGTGATGGAACCAGTAGACGGAACTGAACCAGTTCCGCATATTGCCGACGTTGGTCCGCACGGCGCCGCTCAGTTCCTTTCCGCGTACGGTTCCGTCGGCGAGTCCGTCGGCGAAACGTAACGCGTCCTGCTCCACCGCGAGGAATTCGGTGATGGATTCCTCGACGCGTCGCCTGACTTCTACGATGGCTTCTTCCAGGGTGAGTCCCTCATGTGTGATGAGACTGATGCCGAGATTGTGGACCTCGTCGCCCGCGATTTCCTTGGGAAGGGAGCAGAGGTCGTTGTACCAGGCGGCGAATTCCTGACTCAGCAGCGCCGCCCTGCGATATGCCGGGTGTTTCCGGACCGCGTCCGGCAGTTCGCAGCCCGCGCTCGGCTCCAGCAGGTCGGTCCAGATCCAGTGGGCGAAGGTGAGCCGGCGCAGTTCGAGATACTCCTCGACTCCGGGCACGATTCCGTGGGTGCGGTTGTGGAATTCCCGGTCGTACGCCTCGATCACCGCGTGGAAGTGCCGGGCGAACCGGGCGTTCCAGGTCGTCGGCAGGAAGGCGTACAGACGCCGCACGCTGTCGGCGAACCCGGCCACCAGGGTGTCCTCGTGGTGCAGGTGTTCCCCGGGTGAGTCGAGTGCCGTGTGCAGCAGGTCGCGCAGTCGCCGCCAGGCGCCGGCCCGGCCGTGGACGATGTCCCGGTCGTGCCGGTCGTCCCAGACGAAGAACCACGCGCTGTAGTCCGCTATCGCCTGCAGGACCGGCTCGGGGGCGCCCAGGTAGTACCCCGCCATGAGGTCCGTGTAGCACAGGCCGTCGGCATATTCCTCGACCTTGTCCGCCGGCATGAGCCGTTTTTCCAGCAGCCAGGTACGTGTTGTCTCCTGGAGCTTCGGCCAATACGGGTGCAGTTGCCGGGGAAATGCCGACTCGATCACCGGAAGACGGAGCGATGGCGGTACTGCGATCGCGGTCGGTGTCGCTGTGGTGCCGTGTGGGAAAGCATGCACGAACAAACCCCTCTCAGCCGCCGGTGGCGCACCCCTCTCGCTGAGCGGGGCGTGCGCCGTTGCGTATCCCCGCACTTCCCATTCAGCACCACAACTGACCGTTCTGGGAACGGATTTGCTCCATTCACTACCCCCTGATGCCGGAATTCTCCTGTTGTGTGGCAGGTTCCGACAGACGAACGGCGCCCACCCGGGGTGAGACCCGAACAGGCGCCGTGCGCAAGGGAGATGTGTGACCGGTGGGGCGGTGTCAGTCGTTCGCGACCACAGGGTAACGCGGCTCGTTCTCGGCCATCTGCCGCAGCGCGTCCTTGCGTTCACGCTTGGAGAGCCGGTCGATGTACAGGTACCCGTACAGATGGTCCGTCTCGTGCTGCAAACACCGCGCGAAGTAGCCGGTGCCGCGCACCTTGACGGGGTTGCCCTTCTCGTCCTGCCCGGTCACCTCGGCGTAGTCGGGGCGGGCCAGCGGCGCGTAGGCGGTCGGCACGGACAGGCAGCCCTCGTTGCTGTCGTCGAGGCGGCGCCGGTCGGCGGGCAGTTCGACGAGGACCGGGTTGCAGACCACGCCGACGTGGCGGGCGCCCTCGTCGTCGGGGCAGTCGTAGACGAAGACCTTCTGGGAGACGCCGATCTGGTTGGCGGCCAGGCCCACGCCCTCGGCGGTGCGCTGGCTGGCGAACATGTCCGCCACCAGCTGCTGGAACTCCTCGCCGAAGTCGGTGACGTCCGCGCACTCCGTGTGCAGCACCGGATTGCCGACCACCGTGATCGGACGCGAGGCGCCCCGCTCACGCCAGGCCGCCTCGCGCTCCTCGCAGTCCTCGGTGTCGACGACGAAGCCCTCGTCGTCCACGGGGAGCACGCCCACGTGCTGCTGATCGGTGTCCTGCTGGGCCATGACCGACGTATGCCTTCCTGGATGAAACACGGGGTTGATGCCTGATACAGGGTACGGGGAGTGCGCCCCGTCACGGGCGCGGGTCGGTGTGTATTATATGGGGCGCCCCCGGGGGGGGGCCCCCCCCCACGCACACCCCCACCGCCCCACACAAA
>NZ_JBHXNW010000026.1:37071-70337 GCF_042717365.1 Streptomyces sp. NPDC058534 | reverse complement strand
GGTCTCTCGAGTCTGAGTGTCTTCGGGGGTGTGTGGTGTTGTGCGGGGGGCGGGGGCGCCGCCGCCCCCCCCCCCCCGGGACTGTGTCGATATGCGGCTCCGCCGCGTGGGCGCGACCAGCCACGACGAACCCGCAGTCGGCCAAGAACCTCAGCAGACCTCTTCCAAATCCCGCCAGTCACGAGAATCCGGACTGTCCGCAACCCACCCGTCCAACAACCCCCTCACCAACGCAGCCGGCGCAGCCACCCCGCACTCCCGCTCCGGCACCCACAGCTGCCCGTCGGTACGGTGCCCGAGGGGCCCGGGATGCCCCGGTTCGCTGTGGTCGTGCGGGTCGAGGTGCTCGCCCTCGCCCTCGTCGGACGGCATCCGGGACTCCGAGCACATCCGGCACAGCAGCCGGACCGACGACGACCAGTCCTCGGCGGCGAACCCGGCGTCGGCCGCCAGTTGCTCCAGCGCGTCCCGGTCGGACTCGGTGGCCGCCTCCAGGAGGACGACCCAGGTGGGCACGGGCGACGGCGCCCACAGCTCGATCTCGTCGAAGACGGGATAGGAGTGCCCGGCCGCGGTGGACCGCTCTCCGTGCGGCACCCCGTCGTGCAGGACGACCTCGCCCCAGCGCCTCCCGGAGGACGGCAGCGGGATGGACAGCACCTCCACGCGTGCGGGGTCCAGGCGCCGCCCCCACACGACCTCGGCCTCCCCCTCCGGGGACAGCCGTACGGCCGCGCTGCCGAGTTCCATGCCGAGCGGCTCACCGGCGTCCGTCGCGTCCCCGGGGGTGCGCAGCCCGTACGCCTGCCAGGCCCGGCGGGCCAGCGGCCAGTCCTGGAGGGCGGTCGCCGCGATGCCGACGTTCCACCAGTCGGGGGCGCCGGTGTCGCGGTCGAGCAGCGCCACGGCCCGCAGCCCGGCCGCTCTGGCCTGCTCCCAGTCGTGCCGGAACTTGTGCAGCAGGGCGAGGTTGAACCACGACTCCGACAGCCAGGGTTCCAGGTCGGCGGCCCGCGTCAGCAGCGCCCCCGCGTCCTCGTAGCGACCGTCGCCGATCAGCGTGAACGCGCGGTCGGTGGCCTGCCGCCAGGAGGCGGAGGGCCGGTGCCGTGCCTTGCCGAAGATCCTCACGATTCCCGCCTGCCAGTTCCGTTCTGTGGGCTGGCTGTGCCTTTCGCGCCCCCGGACACCCTTTCCTGCGCATCAAACCACGTACGGCTGTAGAGGCGCTCATTACCCATGGGTTACCCAGCCGAGAGCGAGGTAAGACTGCCTCGCGAAAGCACTCGGGCCAGTGCTTCCACCACGTCCGGAGCGTAGTCGTCCGCGGTGGCCAGACGCAGCTCCTCCAGGGCCGTGAGGCCGCCGCCGGGACCGGCGTCCCGCGCCTTCTCCTCGTAGGCGTTCACGACCCGTACGATCCGCGCGGCCGGCGGCTGCTCCCGGCAGGGGTCGGCCTGGCGCTCCACGACCACGGCGACGGCCGGGTCGACGCCGGTCTGGCGGACCACGGCGCCGCCTAGCAGCGCGATCCGCCGCTGCTCCGGGGCGGGCAGGCCGGCGGTGGCACCCGCCGGGACCGGGTCGACCAGGCTGAGCTGGCCGATGTCGTGCATCAGGGCCGCGTACTCCAGCACGGTCAGCTCGGCCCCCGACAGCCCCAGGTCGCGTCCCACGGCCCCGCTCAGCTCGGCGACACGGCGCGCGTGCCCGGCCGGGGTGTATCCGGCGATCTCGGTGGCCCTGGCCAGGGAGGCGATGGTCTGCCGGTAGGTGGCCCGGACGGCCGCGTACCGGCGGTAGGACAGCTGGGCGAGCAGCAGCGGCACGCAGAAGACGGGGAGCGCCCAGAGGCCCGCGACGCCCACCGCGAGCGCCATCACCACCCCGGTCGCGCACACCGCGGAGGTGATCCCGACCATGCCGCGCAGCTCCTCGCGCAGCAGCGGGCCGAAGGGCCAGCCGGTGCGCGCGTGCGCGGGTGCCGCGGCGAGCACGGCGTCGCACAGCGTGGTCAGGGCGAGCAGCGCGATCAGCAGCAGCGCGTACGCGGGGCCGCTCCAGTCGCGGAAGGTGCCCTGGCCGGAGAGCGGCTGGAAGCACACGGCGGCGAAGGCGACGGTGAGCACACGCCGTGCCAGGTGGTCGAGGACGGGCCCGCTGCCGCGGGCGATGTAGGGCACGCTGCCGGCCAGCGAGGCGGCGAGGACGACGGTGACGGTCTGGGCGACGCCGTGCGGGGCGGGCTGCCCGGCGACCTCCCCGAGCAGCGCGTACGCCAGTGCCCCGGCGGCGCCGAGCGGAGCTGCCTCCCGGGCCTCGGCGTCGGCGCGGCGGGTCAGCTCACCGAGGGCGACCAGCACACCGAAGGCGAGCGCGACGGGCCGGTGGACGAGCCCCGACCACAGCACGGAGGTGAGGCAGAGCACCGCGACGAGCCCGGCGCCGGCACGGATGAGCCGGGGGACCAGGGGAGGCCGGCCCGGCAGCCGGGGGGCCAGGGAAGGCCGGCCCCGCAGCCGGGGCACGCTCATACGGCACGCCTCCCGACGCTGTCGGGCGTGGTCTCGCCGCGGGGCCGGCCGGGGATCGCCGCGGCCGTCGGGAGTGTGGGGGTGCCGTCGGCCGTGACCGACGGGTGCCAGCCGTGCCGGCCCAGGGCACGGACCAGCGCGCCCACCATCCGGGGGTCGAACTGTCTGCCGGCACACCGTTGGAGCTCCTCCACCGCCGCGGCGACGGGGCGGGCCCTGCGGTAGCAGCGGGTGGAGGTCATCGCGTCGAAGGCGTCGGCGACGGCCACCACCCGGGCCGACTCGGGGATGCGGTCGCCGACGAGGCCGTAGGGGTAGCCGCTGCCGTCCAGCCGTTCGTGGTGGTGGAGGACGGCGGCCCGGGCCTCCCCCAGGAAGCGGATGCCGCGCACCATCTCGTGCCCGTACTCCGGGTGCAGTTCGATCACCCGTCGTTCCTCGGGCGTCAGCGCCCCCTCCTTGCGCAGCAGCCGGGTGGGCACGCCGAGCTTGCCCACGTCGTGCAGGATGCCGGCGAAGCGGAGCGTCTCGACCCGCTCCTCGTCCATGCCCAGCTCGCGGGCGATCATCATGGTGGCCCGGCCGACGCGCTCACTGTGTCCGCGCGTGTAGCCGTCCTTGATGTCGACGGCCTGCACCAGCGCGCGGATGGTCGCCTGGTGCGCGGCCCGCTCCCGGTGGTACTGGGCGAACGCCCACCACGCGACACACATCGGCAGCAGCACGAGCAGCGCGGCCACCGGACCGTACGGGCTGCGCCACAGGACGGCCATCATCAACCCGGCGAGCCCGTGCACGGCGACCGGCCCGAGCGTCCTGGTGAACAGCCCCCGCCACGCCCGGCTCGCCGGCACGTGGTCGGCGAGCGTCAGGATGCCGCCGTCCAGCAGGGTGAGCACCAGGCAGAACGCCAGGACCGCGGCCCCGGCCGGCACGAGCGCGTACGGGAAGTCGGGCTCGACGACCGCGTCCCGCCCGCCGAGCCGCCAGTGGACCCACGCGGCGGCCCAGACTGCGAGCGTCAGCTGCGCGGCCCGCCAGACACGCCGCAGGGCGAAGGGCCGTCTCGGCACCGGGGACAGCAGGGCACCGGGCAGTGCGACGAGCGCCGCGGCGGACGGCGGGAGCAGAAAGGCACCCGCGAGCAGTACGGGGTAGCAGGTACCGACGGAGCGGGACCGGGCGACCAGCTCGGAGCCCGCGTACAGCCCGGCGAGCAGCAGCACCGCCCACCAGGGCGCGTCTGTCGCGGGCAGCGGCCGCAGGCAGAGCAGTGCGGCCACGACGACACCGGCGACGTACACACGCGCCCGCGCCGGTACCGCGTCCATGAGCCCTCCCCCGGCCACGCCTGTAAGGCTCCGGAGCCTAGGGCTGCGGCGGGGAGGCCGCGGGCAGATAACCCGCGGATTAGCACGTACGAGTGACTCGGGAGAGCTCAGGACTCCTGAGGAGTCGGCGGTGTGGCCGTGACGTCGTGCTCGGGCACGGACTGCCCCGACCGGATCAGGTCGAGCCGGCCCATGACCTTGGCGCGCAGGTCACCCGGCACGTCGTCCTGCCCGCAGCACCGCTTGACCAGCTTCTTGACGGCCTGCTCCAGCCCGTACTTCTCCAGGCAGGGCGAGCACTCCTCGAAGTGGTGCTCGAACTTCACGCAGTCCGAGTCCGGCATCTCTTTGTCGAGGAACTCGTAGAGATGATCGAGGATTTCGCTGCAATCCGTCTCGTGCGGCTCTCCGCAGCTCATGACCCCGAGCCTTTCGCTTCGTTCGACTCTCCGGCGCCGGCCGGGACCAGACCGCGGTCGCGGGCGTAGTCCTCCAGCATGCCGCGCAGCTGACGGCGTCCACGGTGCAGCCGGGACATCACCGTACCGATGGGTGTCCCCATGATGTCGGCGATCTCCTTGTAGGCAAACCCCTCGACATCCGCCAGATAGACGGCGATACGGAACTCCTCGGGGATGGCCTGGAGCGCCTGCTTCACGTCCGAGTCGGGCAGGTGGTCCAGCGCCTGCGACTCGGCGGAGCGCAGACCGGTCGACATGTGCGACTCGGCACGCGCGAGCTGCCAGTCCTCGATCTCCTCGGCCGCGCTGCGCTGGGGCTCGCGCTGCTTCTTGCGGTACGAGTTGATGAAGGTGTTGGTGAGGATGCGGTACAGCCACGCCTTGAGGTTGGTGCCCTCGCGGAACTGGTGGAAGGACGCGTACGCCTTGGCGTAGGTCTCCTGCACCAGGTCCTCGGCGTCGGCCGGATTACGCGTCATGCGCAGCGCGGCCGAATACATCTGGTCGAGGAACTCCAGCGCGTCCCGCTCGAAGCGCGCGCTGCGCTCGGCGGTCGACTCCGCGCTCTTGCCCCGGCCCTCGGGCTGCTCCGCCTGGCCGTGTTCGGTCCCTGCGTCGGTCCCAGTGACCGGACCCACCTCCTCCAATGACGTCGTGAAACCGAGACCGGCCCCACTCGAATCGGAGGATAGACGACCTGCGGTCGGGGGCGCTTGCCGATCCGGTCCGCCCGCCGCCCGAACAGCGGCGGTCTTCGCCGCGTGCAGCACCGTCCAGTCCAGGTCGGCGCGGCTGCTGCGACTCGAATCCAACTCTTCCGGGCGCAGCCCGTCCACGGGGTGGCGGCGGGAGACGGGAGGGCAGAAGGCTGAACCCATGCGGCGGACTTCCTCTCCTACGGCGTCGGTGCTGATTCTCAGCAACGTATGTCCGCCACAACAGTGGGCGCACGCCGGTCATTCCCAGGCGTTCACCCGAGTGAGCCGACCCACTTCGCGACACCCTCGGTGATCAGCTCCAGGGCCGCCTCCTGGGTGATCTCCGCCCGCTTGGGCACCGCGAAGCCGTGGTCGCCGTACGGCACCTCGATGAGGTCGTACGTCCCCTCGGGAGCCTCGGGGAACTCCGCCGGTCTGCCGAAGGGGTCGTTGCCCCCCTGGACGACGAGGGTGGGGACGCCGGCGCCGAGCAGCTCGTCGGCGCGGGACTTCTCGGGCTTGCCCGGCGGGTGCAGGGGGAAGCTCAGGGCGAGCACGGCGTGAGCGCCCAGTTCGGTGGCGGTGCGGCAGGCGACGCGGGCGCCGGCGCTGCGGCCGCCCGCGATCACCGGCAGTCCCGGTGCGGCCAGCGCGGGCCAGATGCCGCGCCAGCCGGTGTCGAGGGTCTTCGGCGCGGGCGCCAGCTTCTTGCCGGCCACCCGCCAGGGCTGCTCGACCAGGGCCACGCTCACTCCGTGGGCGGGCAGTGCGGCCGCCAGCGCGCGCAGGTCGCGCGCCTCGATGCCGCCGCCGGCGCCATGGCTCGCGGCGAGGACGAGGCGGGGCTTCCTCGCCCGGTGCCAGGTGATGCGGGCGGGGCCGACGTCGGTCTCGACCGCCTCGGGCGGATTCTGCGTCTTCTGCGTCTCCTGCGTTTCCTTCGTCACATGCGTCACGTCAGAAGAGTGTGCCCTCTTCCGGCGCCTCCAGCTCCTTGAGCAGCTCCGGCCCGTTGTTGCGCACGTTGCTCACCGCGGTGGAGACCGGGAACGCCCGCATCAGTCCGGCGGGCGGGGGCGCCAGCAGGGAGGTCAGCTCGTCGGGGTCGGTGCGTGCCGGGTCGAGCCAGTCGTCCCAGCGGTCCGGCGTCAGCATCAGGGGCATCCGGGGGTGGATGTCGGAGAGCGCGTGCGGGCCGTCGGCCGGGGCGGCCGCCAGCGGTGTGGTCTCGGCCTCGGTCGTGATCACCGAGCACGTCACCCACCAGGCCTGCGGGTGGTCGTCCGGCAGCGTCCTGTCCCGCCAGAACTCGTACAGCCCGGCCATGGCGAACACGGACCCGTCGGCCGGTGTCACGAAGTACGGCTGCTTGCGGGGCCGCTTCTTGCGTCCCTCGACCTCAAGGTCCCGCTCCTGCGTGCCGGTGACCCACTCGTAGTAGCCGTCGGCGGGCAGGATGCAGCGCCTGCTGCCGAAGGCGCGCCGGTAGGAGGGCTTCTCGTGGACGGTCTCCGCGCGGGCGTTGATCATCCGGGCGCCGCCCTCGGGCGTCTTGGACCAGGACGGGACGAGCCCCCACTTCAGCTTCCGCAGCTGACGAACCGGATCCGGGTCCTCGGCGTCCTTCAGGGGACGGTCCAGAACGGCGTAGACCTCTTTGGTGGGCGCCACGTTGTAGTCGGGCTCCAAGCTCTCCTTGGGCTCCCACTTCTCGATCTCGAAGATTCCCGCGAGATCCTCGGGTCGACGACTCGCCGCATACCGTCCGCACATACGTGCCACACTGCCAGACCCCGCGTGACTACGAGGAGCCCTCACCGAACATGGACCACCTCGCAACGGCCCCGCTCACCTCCCTGTGGGACGAGGTCTCCGGCACCCAGCCCGATCCCGACCTGTGGGTGGTGGTCGCGGCCCTGGTGGCCGCGCTGGTCGTCGTCGTGCCGCACCGGCCGTGGCGGATAGCGCGCAACGCGATCACCATCGCGCACGAGGGCGGCCACGGGCTCGTGGCGCTGCTCACCGGCCGCACGCTGACCGGGATCACCCTGCACTCGGACACCAGCGGACTGACGGTGAGCCGCGGCAAGCCGCACGGTGTCGGGATGATCCTGACGGCGGTGGCCGGCTACACCGCTCCCCCGCTGCTCGGCCTCGGCGGCGCCGCGCTGCTGGCCGCGGGGCGCATCACCCTGCTGCTGTGGCTGGCGACGTTGCTGCTCGTCGCCCTGCTGGTGATGGTCCGCAACGCGTACGGGATGCTGACGGTGGTGCTCACCGGCGGCACGTTCGTCCTGGTCTCCTGGCTGGCCGGACCGCAGGTGCAGGCGGCGTTCGCCTACGCGGTGGTCTGGTTCCTGCTGCTCGGCGGGGTGCGTCCGGCCTTCGAGCTGCAGGCCAAGCGGGCGCGGGGCGGCGCCGGGGACTCGGACGCGGACCAGCTGGCCCGGCTGACCCACGCGCCGGCGGGGGTGTGGTTCTTCCTGTTCCACGCGGTGTCGCTGTGCTCGCTGGTCGGCGGGGGACGCTGGCTGCTGGAGCTGTGACGCACGGGCGCCCGCACCCGCCCGCATATATGCACGGCATGTGCACTGTCGCGATTTCGGTCAGGTTTCGCCGCTTTTGATCAAGATCTCCGATCGGCTTCAGCCATTAAAGTGGGGCCCATGACCGTGAACCCCACGCACACCGCCCTCTGGCCCGCACCGCACGCGAGCGGAGCCGTCGAAGCGACCGTCCATGTGCCCGGGTCCAAGTCGGTCACCAACCGCGCCCTGGTGCTCGCCGCCCTCGCCTCCGAGCCCGGCTGGCTGCGCCGTCCGCTGCGCTCCCGCGACACCCTGCTGATGGCCGAGGCGCTGCGCGCGATGGGCGTCGAGATCGAGGAGGGCGTCGGCCCGGAGGGCAGCGGCGAGTTCTGGCGGGTCATCCCGGCGGGACTGCGCGGCCCGGCCACGGTCGACGTCGGCAACGCGGGCACGGTCATGCGCTTCCTGCCGCCGGTCGCCACGCTCGTGGACGGCCCCGTCCGCTTCGACGGCGATCCGCGGTCCTACGAGCGTCCGCTGCACGGCGTGATCGACGCGCTGCGCGTCCTGGGTGCCCGCGTCGATGACGACGGGCGCGGCGCGCTGCCGCTGACCGTGCACGGCGGGGGCGCGCTGGAGGGCGGCCCGGTCGAGATCGACGCGTCGTCGTCCTCGCAGTTCGTCAGCGCCCTGCTGCTGTCCGGCCCGCGCTTCAACCAGGGCGTCGAGGTCCGCCACACCGGCTCGGCGCTCCCGTCCATGCCGCACATCCGGATGACCGTCGACATGCTGCGCTCGGTCGGCGCCCAGGTCGACACCCCGGAGTCGGGCGGCGAGCCGAACGTCTGGCGGGTCACGCCGGGCGCACTCCTTGGCCGGGACCTGACGGTCGAGCCGGACCTGTCCAACGCCCAGCCGTTCCTGGCCGCGGCCCTGGTCACCGGCGGCAAGGTCGTGATCCCCGACTGGCCGTCCCAGACCACCCAGCCCGGCGACCGGCTGCGGGAGATCTTCACCGAGATGGGCGGTTCCTGCGAACTGGCCGACTACGGACTGGTCTTCACCGGATCGGGCGCCGTGCACGGCATCGACGTCGACCTCGGCGAGGTCGGCGAGCTGACCCCGGGCATCGCGGCCGCCGCCGCCCTGGCGGACTCCCCCTCGACCCTGCGCGGGGTGGCGCACCTGCGGCTGCACGAGACGGACCGCCTGGCCGCGCTCACCAAGGAGATCAACGAACTCGGCGGCGACGTCACCGAGACCGCCGACGGTCTGCACATCCGCCCGCGCCCCCTGCACGGCGGCGTCTTCCACACGTACGAGGACCACCGCATGGCCACCGCCGGCGCGATCCTCGGCCTCGCGGTCGAGGGAGTGCGGATCGAGAACGTGGCGACGACGGCCAAGACCCTGCCCGACTTCCCCGACCTGTGGACCGGGATGCTCGGGGCGTAGGGACTGTTCGCCATGCGCCGCTACGGCAAGCACACCGACGAGGACGACATCCGCTCCCGCCCCAACCGCAAGGGCAACCGGCCGCGCACCCACATCCGGCCCAAGCACGAGGACGCCGCCGAGGGCCTGGTCCTCACCGTGGACCGCGGCCGGCTGACCTGCCTGGTCGAGGACCGGGTCGTGCTGGCGATGAAGGCCAGGGAACTGGGCCGCAAGGCGGCGGTGGTCGGCGACCGGGTGGCACTGGTCGGCGACCTGTCCGGCAAGAAGGACACCCTCGCGCGCATCGTCCGCATCGAGGAGCGCGTGTCCCTGCTGCGCCGCACCGCGGACGACGACGACCCCTACGAGCGCGTGGTCGTCGCCAACGCCGACCAACTCGCCATCGTCACCGCCCTGGCCGACCCGGAGCCGCGCCCGCGCCTGATCGACCGCTGCCTGGTCGCGGCGTTCGACGGCGGCCTCACCCCGCTGCTGGTCATGACCAAGTCGGACCTGGCGCCGCCGGACGAACTCCTGGAGCTGTACGGCGCGTTGGACATCCCGTACGTCGTCACCAGCCGCGAGGAGCTGGAGAACGGCGCCGCGGCCGGTCTCGTGCGCGAGCATCTGGACGGGAAGATCACGGCCTTCGTCGGCCACTCCGGCGTCGGCAAGACGACGCTCGTCAACACCCTGGTGCCGGAGGACCGCCGCCGGGTGACGGGCCATGTGAACGCGGTGACGGGCCGCGGCCGGCACACCACGACCTCGGCCCTCGCCCTGCCGCTGTCGTCCGAGGCGGGCGGCTGGGTCGTCGACACCCCGGGCGTACGGTCGTTCGGCCTGGCGCACATCGACCCGTCGCGGGTCATCAACGCCTTCCCCGACCTGGTGCCCGGCACGGAGGGGTGCCCACGCGCGTGCAGCCACGACGAGCCGGACTGCGCGCTGGACGCATGGGTCGCCGAGGGCCACGCCGACCCGGCACGGCTGTACTCGCTGCGTCGGCTGCTGTCGACGCGCGAACGGAAGGAAGGCGACTGACCTCCGCGTTGTTTGCCGTGCCGTGGCACCGGTAAGTGCATAATCGCACCAAACCGGAACCAACCCCGAGCACGGTCACGGTACGGGACTACGGGAGGACAAGACATGGCGTGGCTGCTGGTCATAGTGGCCGGGTTGCTCGAAACCGGCTTCGCCGTCTGCCTGAAGCTGTCGCACGGCTTCACCCGGCTCTGGCCCACCGTCGCCTTCTGCGCCTTCGCCCTGGGCAGTTTCGGACTGCTGACCCTGGCCCTGAAGAGGCTCGACGTCGGCCCCGCGTACGCCGTGTGGACCGGAATCGGCGCGGCGGGCACCGCCGTCTACGGCATGGTCTTCCTCGGCGACCTGGTCTCGACCCTGAAGATCGTCTCGATCAGCTTCGTCATCATCGGCGTGATCGGGCTCCAGTTGTCGGGCTCGGCGCACTGAGCCGTATCCGCTACGCCATCGACCGACGCGGCAGGGCGGTGCGTACGAGGTCGGCCACGCCGCCCTCGGCGGGGGGTGCCGCGACGCAGGACAGGGCGAGCCGCACGGCCAGTTCGCAGGAGCGCGCCAGTTCGGCGGTGTCCTGCGGGACGATCGGGTCGGCGCCGTACAGGACGGCCACGGCACGGTCGCGGACGAGGGCCACGAAGTCGCCGGGCGAGGGCAGCGGACCGTCGGCCCGGCGCTGGGCCGGCGCGGCGCAGGAGGACGGCACGGCCGTCAGCTCCGGTGCGGGCAGCCGTTCGCTCCAGCAGCCGGTGAGCATCGCCCGGACCAGCGCGTTCTCGTGGGCGGCGGACATCATCCACTCGGCGGTCGCGGTGAGCCGTTCACGCGGATCGCTGGGACCGGCGAGCGCGCGGTCCACGCCGGCGAGATAGCCGTCGGCCTCCCGCCGGACGAGCGCCCGCGCGAGGCCCTCCTTGCTGCCGAACTCGTTGTACAGCGTCTGCCGGGACACCCCGGCCGCCGCCGCGACGTCCACCATCCGCACAGCGGACCACGGCCGACGCGCCAACGCCTGGTAAGCGGCGTCGAGCAGGGACTCCCGGGCTGCGGGCACCCTGGCCTCCCTCGGGCCGAGCGGCTTCGTGCCCAGATTCGACGGGTATGGGGTCACTGTCAAGGGTCCTCGCGCCAGGCGGGCACAGCCGCCGGGGCGCAACGGCCCGTCGACTCCCCCTCCGCGATCCGCCACGCCCGCCAAACCCCTGGTGGCTCCCGCGCGTCCCGGCCCGATACGGTTGCCGCATGCCCGACTACCTCGACGACCTCCGCCTCGCCCACGTGCTCGCCGATGCCGCCGACGCGGCAACGATGGACCGCTTCAAGGCCCTCGACCTGAAGGTCGAGACGAAGCCGGACATGACCCCGGTGAGCGAGGCGGACAAGGCCGCCGAGGAACTCATCCGCGGCCACCTCTCCCGCGCCCGGCCCCGCGACTCGGTGCAGGGCGAGGAGTTCGGCACGACGGGCGCCGGCACCCGTCGCTGGGTGATCGACCCGATCGACGGCACCAAGAACTACGTCCGGGGCGTCCCCGTCTGGGCCACCCTCATCGCCCTCATGGAGGCCGGCGAGGGGGGCTACCAGCCCGTGGTCGGGCTGGTCTCCGCCCCGGCCCTCGGGCGCCGCTGGTGGGCGGTGCAGGACCACGGCGCGTTCACCGGCCGCAGCCTGACCTCCGCCTCCAGGCTCCGGGTCTCCCAGGTCTCCACGCTCTCGGACGCCTCGTTCGCGTACTCGTCGCTCGGCGGCTGGGAGGAGCAGGGGCGGCTGGACGGTTTCCTCGACCTCACCCGCGAGGTGTGGCGCACGCGCGCGTACGGCGACTTCTGGCCGTACATGATGGTGGCCGAGGGCTCGGTGGACATCTGCGCCGAACCCGAGCTGTCCCTCTGGGACATGGCCGCGAACGCCATCATCGTCACGGAGGCCGGCGGCACCTTCACCGGCCTCGACGGCCGCCACGGCCCGCACAGCGGCAACGCGGCGGCGTCGAACGGCCTGCTCCACGACGAACTCCTCGGCTACCTGAACCAGCGCTACTGAGCGCCCGCCGACTCCCCCTCCACGCCCCCTTGTTGACCCCCGCTTTACCTGCCACCCTGAGAGTTCCCTCACTTGTGAACTTGTGAATCCATGAACTAACTCATGGATCACCGGCAGGAGGTGGCTCCACCCCATGCTCGTCCGCGAAGTCATGAGCAAGGTAGTCCTCACCATCGGCCCCGCCCACACACTCCGTCAGGCCGCCGCCCTGATGTCCGCACGCCGCGTCGGCGCGGCCGTGGTGCACGATCCGGACGCCGACGGCATCGGCATCCTCACCGAACGCGACGTCCTGGTCTCCGTGGGCCAGGGCCAGGACCCGGACACCGAGCGCGCCCACGCCCACACCACCACCGACGTCGTCTTCGCCGCACCGTCCTGGACCGTGGAGGAGGCGGCCGCGGCGATGGCGCACGGCGGCTTCCGCCACCTCATCGTGCTCGAAGGCGGCGAGCCGGCCGGCATCGTCTCGGTGCGCGACATCATCCGCTGCTGGGCGCCGGAGCGCTCCCGGCCGGGCACCCCGGCGGTGACGGCCTGACGGGACGGAACGACGAAACGGGCCGGACCCCCGTCCCCGGGGATCCGGCCCGCCGCCGCGACAAGCGGTCCAGTACTGGACGTCAGCCGCGCAGGGCCTGGACCGCGGCCTCCAGCCGCTTGCCGAAGTCACCGTCGGCCTGACGGAAGTTGTTCACCGCGCGCTCGACGATGTCGTCGCGCGAGACGTCGGAGAGGGCGCCGGCCAGGTTGCCGATCAGCCGCTCCCGCTCTTCCTCCGTCATCAGCCGGTAGAGATTGCCCGCCTGGACGAAGTCGTTGTCCTCGGCGTGCGACGGAGCCTCGGTCTCGCCGGTGACACCGGAGACCGCGACCGGCTGCCACAGCGCGCGGTCCGTCTGGAACGGGCCGCCGAAGCTGTTCGGCTCGTAGTTCTTCGCGCCCTTGTGGCGGCCGTCGTACAGGAAGCCGTCACGGGAGTTGGTGCGCGCCTCGGTGGCGTGCGGGCGGTTCACCGGGAGGTGGTCGGCGTTGATGCCGACGCGGTAGCGGTGGGCGTCGCCGTAGGCGAAGAGTCGGCCCTGGAGCATCTTGTCCGGGGACGGGCCGATGCCGGGCACGAAGTGCGACGGGGAGAAGATCGACTGCTCGACCTCGGCGAAGACGTTCTCCGGGTTGCGGTTGAGCTCCAGCTTGCCGAACTCGATGACCGGGTAGTCCGCGTGCGGCCACACCTTGGTCAGGTCGAACGGGTTGAAGCGGTACTTCGCGGCCTCGGCGACGGGCATGATCTGCACGCCGACGGTCCAGGACGGGAACTCGCCCCGCTCGATGGCCTGACGCAGGTCGCGCTGGTGGGAGTCGGGGTCCGCACCGGCGAGCTTGTCGGCCTCGGCCTGGGTGAGGGTCTCGATGCCCTGGTCGGTCTTGAAGTGGTACTTCACCCAGAAGGCCTCGCCTGCCTCGTTGCTCCACTGGTAGGTGTGCGAGCCGAAGCCGTCCATGTGGCGGTACGACGCCGGGATGCCGCGGTCACCGAACAGCCAGGTCACCTGGTGCGTCGACTCCGGCGACAGGCTCCAGAAGTCCCAGACGTTGTCCATCTCGGTCGAGCCCGTGTACGGGTCGCGCTTCTGGGTGTGGATGAAGTCGGGGAACTTGATGGCGTCCTTGATGAAGAACACCGGGGTGTTGTTGCCGACGAGGTCGTAGTTGCCCTCTTCGGTGTAGAACTTCAGCGCGAAGCCGCGCGGGTCGCGGACGGCGTCCGGCGCGCCCAGGTTGCCGGCCACGGTGGAGAAGCGGAGGAAGGTCTCCGTCTCCTTGCCCACCTCGGAGAGGAACTTCGCGCGGGTGTACTCGGTGACGTCGGCGGTGACCGTGAACGTGCCGTACGCACCGGCGCCGCGGGCGTGCACGACGCGCTCCGGGATGCGCTCCCGGTTGAAGTGGGCCAGCTTCTCCAGCAGGAGCTGGTCCTGGACGAGCACGGGGCCGCCGACGCCCGCGGTCTCGCTGTTCTGGTTGTCGGCAACCGGAGCACCGGCTTCCGTAGTGAGCGGTCCCTGAGTCACGTACGCCTCCTGCGCCAATCCTGCAAAACCTGTCCCTTGGCTAATGCCGTTCTCGATCCTACAATGGACAATGTCCAAGTCAAGTACAGCTCCAAAGTCACACCCGTTCGGGACCTGGTCCCCCTAGCTGCTAGGCTGGTCTGTATGAGTGACCTACTGGAACGACTGCGTGGTCGCGGATGGCGCATGACCGCGCAGCGGCGCGTCGTGGCCGAGGTCCTCGACGGCGAACACGTCCATCTGACGGCCGACGAGGTGCACGCCAGGGCCGTGGGCAGGCTCCCGGAGATCTCCCGGGCGACGGTCTACAACACCCTGGGCGAGCTGGTCTCGCTCGGTGAGGTGCTGGAGGTCGCGACGGACAAGCGCGCCAAGCGCTACGACCCGAACGCGCACACGCCGCACCACCACCTGGTCTGCGCCCAGTGCGGCGCGATCCGCGACGTCCACCCGACGGGCAACCCGATGGCCGACCTCCCCGACGCGGAGCGCTTCGGCTTCACCGTCTCGGACGTCGAGGTGACCTACCGCGGCACCTGCCCGAACTGCGCGGCGGCGTAGGTCCCACCAGCACGCGCGAAGCCCCGGCACCGATGGGTGCCGGGGCTTCGTCATGACCGGGGCGTCGTCGCCGCGCTCGCCGTGAACGCACCGAGGGCCGGAACCCTTTCGGATTCCGGCCCTCGGCCTTCAGTAGCGGGGACAGGATTTGAACCTGCGACCTCTGGGTTATGAGCCCAGCGAGCTACCGAGCTGCTCCACCCCGCGTCGATGAATGGAACATTACGTCACCCCCACGACGAGAAGCAAATCGCTTCTGTCTCGGCATCCCGCTAGGCCGACAGCTCCTGCCGCAAGGCGTCACGCAGCCGGGCCGCCCGCTCCCCCACCTCGGCCGGTCCCAGCGACACCGCCCGGTCCGCCCACCGCTGCCCCTCCGCCAGCTCCCCCCGCCGCGCACAGACCAGCGCCAGCCGCAGCGCGGCCCGTCCGTGCCCGGCGTCGGCCGCGCGGCGCCACCACACGACGGCCTCGGGCTCGCTCCCCTCGCGGGCCAGCAGCAGGCCCAGGTTGAACGCGCCGTTGCGGGACCCGGCCTCGGCCGCCTCCCGGTACCACCGCGCCGCCTCCACCACGTCACCCCGGGCGGCGGCCAGCATGCCGACCCGCACCTGGCCCCGGCGGTGGCCCTGGGAGGCCGCCCGCTCGTACCACTCCTCGCACTCGGACTTCTCCTGCGCCGGCTCTCCCAGCTCGTGCGCGGGCGCGGGCGGCCGGCGCGCGTCGAGGACCGTCGCCAGACGGTACGCGGCCTCCGCGCTGCCGCCCCCCGCCGCACACCGCAGGAACCGCTCCGCCTCACGCTCGTCCCCGGCGCGCAGGCGGGCCATCCCGACCTGCAGCGCCGCCTCCGTGTGCCCGGCGGCCGCGGCCCGCTCGTACCAGCGCAGCGCAGCCCGCTCCGCGCCCCGTCCCGCGTGCAGGATCCCGAGGTTGAAGGCGGCGTCGACGCTGCCCGCCTCGGCCGCCTTGGAGAACCACGGCTCGGCGCCGGTCTCGTCCCCGCCGCGCAGCAGCAGGATGGCGAGCGCGTTGGACGCCTCCCGGTGCCCGGCGTACGCGGCCCGGCGGTACCACTGCTCGGCCTGCGCGGTGCGGCCCTGTTCGGCGCAGAGCAGACCGAGGTTGTACGCCCCGTTGTCGTCCCCGGCGTCCATCGCGGCCCGGTACCAGCGTTCGGCGGTCTGGGTCTCGCCGCGCTCGGCGTGCAGCGCGCCCAGGGCGTTGGCGGCGTTGCCGTCGCCGTCCTGGGCGGCCCGCAGCCACCACACGGCGGCGCTCTCGGTGTCCCCGGCGTCCCGCAGCAGGAAGCCCAGCGCGCAGGCCGCGCGGGCCTCGCCGTCCTTGGCGGACGTGAGGTACCAGCGGCCGGCCTCCTTGAGCTCGCCCCGCTTCTCCAGGATCGTCCCGAGGTGCAGCGCGGCCCGCCGGTGACCGCGTGCGGCGGCCTGCCGGTACCACTGCTCGACCTCCTCGCCGGCGGTGGCGGCCGCGTCGTCGCCGTCGCGGTCGCGGTCCATTCCGGCGCCGCGGTCCAGCGTCCGCGCCAGCCGGTACGCGGCCTCCCGGTGCCCGCGCTCGGCCGCGGCCCGCATCCACCGCCCGGCCCCGGCGTCGTCGCCGCGGTGCTCCAGCAGGTCGGCGAGGGCGTAGGCGCCGAGGACGTGCCCCTGCTCGGCGGACTGGCACAGCCAGTACTCGGCGGCGGGCTCGTCACCGCGCTCGCGGAAGTGCCGTCCCAGCGCGTGTGCGGCGGCCGCGGATCCGGCGACGGCGGCGATCCGCCACCAGCCCGCGGCCTCGTCGGCGTATCCGCGCTGGTGCAGCAGAACGCCGAGGTTGTTCGCGGCCGCCCGGTCACCGGCCGCCGTGGCGGCCCTCAGCTGCGACTCGGCTCCGTCGAAGTCGCCCCGGCGCAGCAGCATCGCGCCGAGCATGCTCATCGCCTCGACGTCACCGCCGTCGACGGCCAGCCGCAGGCGCACTTCCTCGGCCGCCTCGTCGGCGGCCTCCTGAGCCTCGTCCGTGGCCTCCTCCTGACCGGACGGCCGCACAAAACGCCCTGTCCCGAACAGATTTGCCATGTCCCCCATAACGTTCATCGTCGCACCACCTGCAACCTTGGTACATCCGGTATACCGCAGCCAGTGAGGTCACTTCAGCGTTTTGTCGACATGCCCACAGGACGACAAGTCAAACACAAGTCGACCCAACTCCCCCTGGCGGCGCGGCCGTCGCTCTCACCGGCACATGCGTTCGCACACCAGAAAGGCCCGGATCCCTTTCGGAATCCGGGCCTTCGCGGTCGTGAGCACACGGCTCACGATTTCAGTAGCGGGGACAGGATTTGAACCTGCGACCTCTGGGTTATGAGCCCAGCGAGCTACCGAGCTGCTCCACCCCGCGCCGTTGTGTTCACAACCCTAGCACGGCGCGGGATGGGCTTTGACCAGCTCGAACGCCGGTCGGCAGCGGCATCGCCACCGGGTGTCAGCCGGTGTCCGAGCTTCCGCCGCCTCCGCCGGCCTCCTTGCTCGGGGACGCGCTGGGACTGGCCTTCTCGTCCCCGTTCTTGTCCCCGGCGCCCTGGTCCGCCTCGGCCTGTGCGTCCTCGGCGCGCTGCAGCGCCTCCTCCAGGTCCTTCTGCGCCTCGGCGTACGCGGTCAGGTCCTTCTGCTCCAGCGCCTTCTGGCCGGCGTCGAAGGCCTTCTGCGCGTCACTGAGCGCTTCCCGGACCGTGGGGTTGGTGGACGTCGGTGGTGGCTCCGTCGTGTCCTCGCCGGTGTCCTCAGGTGGCTCCGGTTCGGCCGCCTGTGCTCCGAAGACCTTGTTGAGGGCCGCGTCGAGCGTGTTCTCGAAGGCCGTGTTGCCGCCGTAGCTCACCAACACCTTGCGCAGCAAGGGGTACTTGAGGTCGCCACCGCGGACGTAGACCGGCTCGACGTACAGCAGCCCGCCGTCGAGCGGCACGGTCAGCAGGTTGCCGTACTCGACCTCCGAGTCGCCGCCTCTCAGCAGCCTGATGGACTCGGCGATGTCCTGTTCGGAGTTGAACTGGCTCTGCACCTGTTTGGGACCGTCGACGGTGGTGCTGGTCGGCAGTTTCAGGATTCTGATCTTGCCGTAGCCGCTCGTGCCCGCCTCGGCGTCGACCGACATGAACGCGCTGAGGTTGTCCCGTCCGTTGGGCGTGAACGTCGTCGTCAGCGAGAACGCCTGCTGTTTCTGGTCGGGCATCTTCATGCTCAGGTAGTACGGCGGTACCGCGTCCCCCGACTTGTTGGTCGGGTCGTCGGGCACCTGCCACACCTCGCTGCCGCTGAGGAACGTGTTGGCGTCCTTCACGTGGTAGCGCGTGAGCAGCTCGCGCTGGACCTTGAACAGGTCCTGCGGATAGCGCAGATGCGCCATCAGCTCGCCGGAGATCTCACTCTTGTCCTTCACCGTGTCCGGGAAGGCCTTCATCCAGGTCTTGAGGATCGGATCCTTGGTGTCCCACTGATAGAGCTTGACGTCACCGCTGTACGCGTCGACGGTCGCCTTCACGGAGTTGCGGATGTAGTTGACCTGGTTCTGCTGGGCCACCACCGCGCGCTGGTCGTTGGCCGCGGTCAGCGAGTCGGCGGTGGTGTCGCCGAGCGTCGTACGGGAGGCGTACGGATAGCCGTTCGTCGTGGTGTACGCGTCGACGATCCACTGGATGCGGCCGTCCACCACCGCCGGGTAGGCGTCGCCGTCGATGGTCAGCCACGGGGCGACCGCCTCGACGCGCTCCTTGGGCGTGCGGTTGTAGAGGATCTTCGAACCCTCACCGATCGCACCGGAGTAGAGGATCTGCGGCTCGCTGAACGCCGCGGCGTATGCCGCGCGGTTGACCGGGTTGGACAGGTCGACCCCGCCGTCCCCCTTGTAGCTGAAGGTCTTCTCCCCGGTGTCGTCGGAGTAGTCGATCTCCTTCTGGGGACCGCCGACGATCGAGTAGGTGGTGGTCTTCTCGCCGTAGTAGATCCGCTGCTCGTACTTTCCGAGGTCGCCCTCGGAGGGCAGGTTGGACTCGGTGAAGACCGGGCGGCCCTCGGAGTCGACCTGGGTGCCCTTGGCCGCGACCGCGCCGTAACCGTGGGTGTAGCGGAAGTGGTTGTTGATCCAGTTCTTCTTCGGGATGCCGGCGAGGTTCAGCTCGCGCAGACCGATGACCGTGTCCTGGTCCTTGCCGTCCTTGGCGTAGCGGTCGACGTCCAGATTGGTCGGGAACGCGTAGTAGTTACGCATCTGCTGGAGCTGCTGGAAGGTCGGCGAGATGATGTTCGGGTCCATGATCCGGATGGACGCGGCGGCGTCCGCGTCGTCCCGGAGCTTGGTCTTGTCCGTGGTCTCGCTCTTGCCCGGGTACTCGGAGACCTGGGTCCCCTCGATCCCGTACGCGTCGCGCGTGGCCGCCAGGTTCTTCTCGACGTACGGCGCTTCCTTGGCCTGCTCGTTCGGCTGGACCTGGAACTTCTGGACCAGGGCCGGGTACAGGCCGCCGATGAGGATGGCGGAGAGGACCATCAGGCCGAAGCCGATCACGGGCAGCTGCCAGGTGCGCCGCCACAGGGTGGCGAAGAACAGCAGCGCGCAGATGACGGCGATGCAGAACAGGATGGTCTTGGCCGGCAGGTAGGCGTTGGCGTCGACGTACCTGAGGCCGGTCCAGTTGTCGGTCGCCTTGAAGTCGCTGGACTTCACCGCGAGCCCGTACCGGTCCAGCCAGTAGGCGACCGCCTTGAGGGCGACGAAGACGCCGAGGAGCACCGACAGGTGTCCGGTGGCGGCGGCCGTGGCGCGCGCACCCGGGCTGGTGACGCGGAGCCCGCCGTACAGGTAGTGGGTGAGCGCGGCGGCGATCACCGAGATGATCACGGCGGCGAAGCCGAAGCCGAGCAGGAACCGGTACCAGGGCAGGTCGAAGGCGTAGAAGGAGACGTCCAGCTTGAACTGGGGGTCCTTCTGACCGAAGGGCACGCCGTTGACCCACATCAGCCAGGTCCGCCACTGGCCGGACGCCGAGGCGCCGGCGATCAGGCCGACCAGCGCGGTGATGCCGAGCAGCAGCCACTTCTTGTACGGGGCGATGCCCATCCGGTACCGGTCGAGGTTCTGCTGCTCCATCGACATGGCACTCAGCGGCGGCCGCAGGCGGTGGGCCAACCAGATGTTGAACCCGACGGCGAGCGCCATCAGCAGACCGAAGACGAAGAAGAGGCCGATCTTGGTCCACAGGGTCGTCGTGAACACCGACGAGTAGTTGACCGACCTGTACCAGAGCCAGTCCGTCCAGAACCCCGCGAACATGGTGAACGCCATGAGGAGCACGGCGAGGACACCGAGTGTCAGCAGAAGGGTTCGGACACGCCGGGACGGGCGGCCCACTCTGATCCGCGGCCCCGTCGGGGGGCCTCCGCCGCGGTCCGGCATCTGGAAAGCCAAGGTGCGCACCTCGAAGTTCGCTGTTGATCCGTCAGGCCCTCGGGTTCGCGGGCCCCCCGTGCGCCCCCGTGATCGTGGGCCCACACTTATGCAACTTACTCATCGTTTACTCGGTTCCCGATTCGGGCCAGGAACGAGGCAGGATTGTGACCATGTCCAACACCCCCATGGCTGCGAACCCTCTCACCCGGGCCGTACTCGAGATCGACGAGTACGTCTCCGGGCTCGGCTGGGACCAGCCCGCACGCCTCTTTGCACTTGTCGACACCGCGCGTCTGAGGACCGATCAGCCCTCGCTCGCGGACCGGCTCGGTCTTCAGGACGAGCCGGACACTTCCGGCCTGACCCCGATCGAGCAGGACGAGATTCCAACGGACCAGCCGCTCGACGAGTTCCTGGGCACCATCGCCTGGCCCGACGCGGTGGTCGGCTGCGCGCTCGTCGTGGAACGCCTGATGCTGCCGCCGTCCGCCGAGGCACAGGTTCCGGATGGCCTGAACGAGGCGAGGCTGGCGCGATGGGTGGCGGAGCACCCGGACCGTCAGGAGGTCCGCATGACGGTCGCCGTCCTGCGCGACGGTGCCCGCGACTCGGCCCTGCGGCTGCGGGAGAAGGACACCGCCACGGAGGTGCTCACCGGCTCCGAACTGGTGCCTGGTCTGGCCCAGGCGCTGACGGCGACCTTCGCCGAGTAGCCCCCGGGTCGCCCTACGGCTACCCCTTGGCGCACTTGGGCAGGTCGGAGGTCTTCCCGGAGCGGATGTCCCGCAGCGCGCCGAGGGCGTCGTCGATGGTGTCCACCTTCACGAGGGTGAGCCCGTCGGGGACGTCCGCGGCGGCGGTCGCGCAGTTGTCGGCGGGCGTCAGGAAGTACTGGGCGCCCTTGCCGCGCGCGCCGATGGTCTTCATGCTGATGCCGCCGATCGGGCCGACCTTGCCGGAGTCGTCGATCGTCCCGGTGCCGGCGACGAAGCTGCCGCCGGTGAGGTCGCCCGGGGTGAGCTTGTCGTAGATGCCGAGGGCGAACATCAGACCGGCGCTCGGGCCGCCGACGTCGGCCAGCTTGATGTCGACGGAGAACGGGAACGTGTGGTCGGTCCCGGCGGAGATCCCGACGATGGCCCGCTTCTCTCCCTTGTCGTCGGAGGTCTCGGTGGTGATCGTGACCTTCTCCGTCTTCGTGGGCGTCCGGCGCTCCTTCTCCGCGTCGGCCTGCTCGTCGGCGGGCACGATCGTGAAGACGACGTCCTCTCCGGGCTTGTGCTTGGTCACCAGCTCGGCGACGTCGGTGGGCTTCTTGACCGTCGTACCGTCCACGGCCTTGATCACGTCACCGGCGTGCAGCCTGCCCTGCGACGGGGAGTCCTTGACAACCGTGGAGACGACCACCCAGGACTTCACCGGGATGTCGAGCGCCTTGAGGGCGGCGACCTTCGCGCTCTCCTGGGACTGGCTGAACTCCTCGGCGTTCTCCTGGGTGGCCTCTTCCTCGGTCTTGCCCTCCGGGTAGATCGTGTCGTGGGGCACCACACTGTTGTCGTGCGCCAGCCAGCCGTAGACCGCCTCCACGAGGTTCATCTTGTACTCGGCGCTGGTGACCCGGACGGTGGTCATGTTCAGATGACCGCTCGCCTCGTAGGTCTTGTGCCCGGAGATCTGCAGCACCGGCTCGCCGTCGTGGTCCCCGAGGGTGTTCACCGTCGGCCCCGGTGACATCTCCGAGTAGGGCACGGGGATGAACACACCCGCACACAGGATCGCGATCAGCATCAGGGTGGAGGCGAGCATCGTCGCGGTGCGGCGTGGCATGGCACGACAGTACGGGACGCGGCTGTCGGAGCACCGTCAGGGCGGTCCCGTCAGGCACCGGTGCGGGGCTTCTCCATGGCCTCGCGGAACCGGGCGTACCCGTCCAGTTCGGGACCGTCGCTGCGGGCCCTGCGGGTGCGGTTGGCCCAACTGCCCCACAGCCCGGCGCCGACGGCGGCCGCAAGCGGAATCAGCAACCAGGCAAGCGCTGCCATGCCCGACCTCCCAGCCCCATGAACGTCCGCAACTGACTGATCAGCAGATTAACCATCCGCAGTGACAACGCTCACGCCGGGGGGCCGGTTACGCAACCGGAGCCAAGAGGGGTGAGCGGCGGGGCCAAGAGGGGGTCGGTGGCGAGGGCCAAATGGGGGTCGGCGGCGCCCCTCAGCAGGCGCCCACCCACTCCTCGGTCCCGTCGGAGAACGTCTGGTGTTTCCAGATCGGCACCTCGTGCTTCAGGTCGTCGATCAGCTTCCGGCAGGCGTCGAAGGCCTCACCCCGGTGCGGGCAGGAGACGGCGACGACCACGGCGAGATCCCCGACCTCCAGATCCCCCACACGGTGGACGGCCGCGAGCGCCCGTACGGGGTACTCCGCGACGACCTTCTCGGCGATGCGGCGCATCTCGGCCTCGGCGCTGGGGTGGCACGAGTACCCGAGCCGGTCGACGTCGGTGCCCCCGTCGTGGTTGCGGACGGTCCCCACGAACAGTGCGGTCCCGCCGGCCGCGTCGTCCCCGACGGCCCGGAAGACCTCGTCCACGGACAGGGGCGTCTCCCGGACGCCGATCAGCTTGACGGGGTCCGTTGCGGCCAGCTCGCCGGGGTGGTCGTTGGTTGCCATACGCCCATCGTGCCGCACGCCGCGGACGGCGCGGAATAGCGTGATCGCCCGGCACGCGCGCGTACCGCGTTGGAGCGTCCTACAGGGCGTCCCGTTCACCGCGCGGGGCCGCGGGCGTCAGATGCAGCGCCCGCGCGGGGGCCGGTACGTCAGATGCGGCGGCCCGCGCGGGGGCGCCGGGGACGTCAGATGCGGCGCCGGGCCTTGCGGGCCCGCCGTACCACCGCCGCCGCGCCCAGCAGCGCCACCGTCGCGCCCGCGGCTCCCGCGGCCGTCGCGTCCTTGCGTCCGAGGCGCCGCCCCGCGACCGTGTGCCGTCCGGAGACCTCGTCCAGCAGCTCCGAGAGCACCTCCTCGTTGGTGTACTTCGGCCGCCATCCGGCGTCGTGCAGCCGGCTGCCGCTCACCACCCAGGGGTACATCGTGTACGCCAGGTCACCGGCCGGGGAGGGCGTCAGTCCGATCCGGTGCAGCCGGGCCGCCGCGCCGAGGGCGACCGCGGACGGCAGCTCCATGCGCCGGATCCCGCTCAGCTCCTCGACCTCCTCCTGCTCCAGCCAGCCGTCGCACCCCACGGCCAGCTCGCCGTCGGCCTTCTCCAGGACGGCGTACTCCAGGGCGCCGCACAGGTCGTCGACGTGGCAGAACTGCCAGGCCGGCCGCGAGCCGGCCACGACGAGCAGCCGGGGCGATTCGAAGTACCTGGTCAGCGCGGTGTCCATGCCTCCGACCAGCACCGCGGGCCGGACGACGGTCACGTTGAGTCCGGGGTGCGCCCGCGGGGCGCGCCGGGCCAGCCGTTCGATCTCCAGCAGGTCCCCGACGCCCGTGGCCTCGGCCGTGGCCCGCAGCTCGGCGTCCTCGGAGAGCGGCAGCTCGTTGTCCGGGAGGGCGCCGTAGACCATCGCGGAGGTGCAGAGCACGACCCGGTGCACGCCGGCCGCCGCGGCGGCGGTCAGGACGGTCTGCGTCCCCCGGACGTTGTAAGCCGTCCGGGCGGCCGCGTCGGTCTCCAGGTCGAGGTCGAGCGCCAGGTGCACCACGACGTCCGCACCACGGAGTTTCTCCGCGATGGCGGGGTCCCGTACGTCCAGGATCTGCCACCGCGCCGCCTCGCACTCGCCGCGTCGCTCGTCGATGGCCACGACCTGTCTGACCTCGTCGGACGCGGCCAGCCGCGCGGTGAGCAGCGCCCCGACACCGGACGCGGCACCGGTGACCGCGACCACGGGTCCGCGCGCGCCGGGGCGGGGGGAACTGGTTGACTGGTTTCGCGCTGCGCGAACCTGTGGATCTGGGGAACTCACCGGGCGTCTCCAGCGGTTGTCTTCAGTACGGGCGCGAGTGACGCGTACGTACCAGGTGGCATCCATCCTGCCGCAGGCCGTCAGTCGGCGAAGCACCGAGGCCCGAACCGCCCCAGGTGTCTACGCTGGGTGGTGAAGTCGGGCAGCCGTGCCGCCGGAAAGAACCGGCGGCCCTACCAGCCGAGGAACCCCGTGAGTGACACCCCATTCGGATTCGGCCTTCCGCCGGAGGAGCCGGACGACGGCGACGAGGGCAAGAAGAAGGACCAGCAGAGCGGCGGTGGTCAGGGACCGGCCAACCCGTTCGGATTCGGGACGCCCGGAGCCGGTGGCCTGGGTGGCCCCGGTGCGGACAACCCGTTCGCTGCCATGTTCGGTTCCATGAACCCCAACGACCTGGGTGCCGCGTTCCAGCAGCTGGGCCAGATGCTCTCCTACGAGGGCGGCCCGGTGAACTGGGACATGGCCAAGCAGATCGCCCGCCAGACGGTCTCCCAGGGCACGCCGGACGGCCGCAAGGACGCCAGCGTCGGTCCCGCCGAGCGCAATGCCGTCCAAGAGGCCGTGCGCCTGGCCGACCTGTGGCTGGACGACGCGACGGCCCTGCCGTCCGGTGCGGGCACCGCGGTGGCCTGGAGCCGCGCGGAGTGGGTCGAGGCGACCCTGCCCGCCTGGCGCGAGCTGGTCGACCCGGTCGCCGAGCGCGTCGGCAACGCCATGGGTGACGTGCTGCCCGAGGAGATGCAGGCCATGGCCGGCCCGCTGATCGGCATGATGCGGTCCATGGGCGGCGCCATGTTCGGCACGCAGATCGGTCAGGCCGTCGGCGTGCTCGCCGGCGAGGTCGTCGGCTCGACCGACGTGGGCCTGCCCCTCGGCCCGGCCGGCAAGGCCGCGCTGCTGCCGGCGAACATCGACGCCTTCGGCCAGGACCTCGGTGTGCCGCAGGAGGAGGTGCGGCTGTATCTCGCCCTGCGCGAGGCCGCCCACCAGCGCCTCTTCGCGCACGTGCCGTGGCTGCGCTCGCACCTGTTCGGCGCCGTGGACGGCTACGCCCGTGGCATCAAGGTCGACACGGCCAAGCTGGAGGACGTGGTCGGCCAGTTCGACCCGCAGAACCCCGAGCAGCTGCAGGAGGCGCTCCAGCAGGGCATGTTCCAGCCGGAGGACACGCCGGAGCAGAAGGCGGCCCTGGCCCGGCTGGAGACGGCTCTGGCGCTCGTCGAGGGCTGGGTGGACGCGGTGGTGCACGCCGCCGCCAAGCCCCGGCTGTCCTCGGCCGACGCGCTGCGCGAGACGCTGCGCCGCCGTCGCGCCTCGGGCGGTCCGGCGGAGCAGACCTTCGCCACGCTGATCGGTCTGGAGCTGCGTCCGCGCCGGCTGCGGGACGCGTCCCGCCTGTGGGCGTCCCTCACGGACGCGCACGGTGTCGACGGCCGGGACGGCCTGTGGGCCCACCCGGACATGCTGCCGACCGCCGACGACCTGAACGACCCGGACGGCTTCGTCCACCGTGAGCAGCTCGACTTCTCCGAGCTGGACAAGATGCTCGGCGAGGCGGCCGGCAAGCCCGACCTGAAGAAGAAGGACGCGCCGGGTCAGGACGAGAAGGGCCGGAACGAAGCCGACGGCAAGCGCGACGGCAAGGGCGACGACAGCGAGTGAGCCTCCACGACGACGCGGTCCTGGTCCTGAAGGACCACCAGGGCCAGGACGAGCTGCGTCAGGTCTACCTGGACCATCTGGCCGCCCACCCGGACGGCGTGTGGAAGGCCAGCGGGGACGGGCACATCACGGCGAGTGCCCTGGTGATCGACCCCTCGCGCGGGCGGGTCCTGCTGACCCTGCACAAGAAGATGCGGATGTGGCTCCAGATGGGCGGCCACTGCGAACCCGTCGACGGGACGCTGGCGAGGGCGGCCCTGCGCGAGGCCACCGAGGAGTCGGGCATCGACGGCCTGACCCTGGCGCCCGGCGGCCCGGTGCGGCTGGACCGGCATCACACGCCCTGCGCCTGGCACCTCGACGTCCAGTACGCGGCGGTGGCCCCGGCCGGGGCCGTGGAGGCGATCAGCGACGAGTCCCTCGACCTGCGCTGGTTCCCGTACGCGGGGGTCGCGGACGTCGCCGACGACTCGGTGGTACGTCTGCTGGAGGCGACGCTCGCGCGGATCTGAGCCGTGCGGGGCGTACGGGAGCGACCGCCGTGGCCGTGATCGCCACAACCGGGATCGCCACAGCCGTAAGGGGTGACCGCCAGGCGATCACCCCTTACCGGACGCGCGGCGCGCTCAGCTCCAGACGTTGCCCTGGTTCTGCCCTCGCGCACCCTGCTGGCCCATGCCGTACTGGGCCGCGACACCGGAGCCGACCTGGGCGTTCTGCGGCGGCAGCAGCTCGCTGGGCTGGACGAGCGCGAAGCCGCTGCCCATGAAGCTCAGCTCCCAGCCCTCGCCGGTGTTGCCGCGGCGCCGCCACACCCCGGAGGAGTGCGTCTGGGCCTGCATCTGCACCCGCAGGCCGGTGGACCAGGCGACGATCGCGTCGGCGTCGCAGTTGACGTACCTGTCGGGCGTCACCTGCATGAACAGGGGCACGCCCGAGGTCATCAGGGCGACCTTGCCGCGACCCGTGATGTTGAGCTGGTACTTCCCCGAGCCGGAGATGCCGTAGAGGCTGTCCACGGCGATGACCTCGTGGTGCAGGGACGAGTCCATCGCCAGCACGTAGCTGCTGTCGACGGTGAGACCGTCCTGGTCGACGTCGACCACGTGGACGCACTGGGCGAGGTTGGCGAAGAAGACCGTGCCCTGCCCGTGGCAGCGCATCAGGTCCAGGCCCTCACCGGTGTGCGCACGCGCGCGTGACTGGTTGTTGCTCTGGTACTCGGCGTCGAACTCGACGAGTCCCTGGTAGGCGACCATCGTGCCCTTGCGGGCGAGCACGTCGTCGTGGCCCTCCAGGGCGACGCGGAGCATGTGCTTGTTCTGCAGACTCCAGGCTTCCTGGGTCTGCTGGTCGTTGTAGGCGAAAATCGGGCTCTGCATGATGGTGGCTCCCCCTCAGCCCCGGGCCCGGAGGCGGTCGGTGCTGTCCTCGCTGGGCTGGACGACGACGATGCCCTGACCGGAGAAGGCCATCTGGAAGGCCTCGCCGCTGCCGCGGCCGATCAGCGACTGCGCCTTGAAGCTGCGCTTGCCCTTCACCTTGAGGTTCGGGGACCAGGCGACCAGTGCGTCCGGGTCGACGTACGTCTCGTCCTCACCACCGCCGCAGTCGACCACGATCGGCTTGCCCCGTGAGGTCAGCGCGACCCAGCCCTGCCCGGAGATCTTGGTGTTCCACAGGCCCTGCCCGGCGAACTTCGCCAGGCCCTTGACCCGCTCCACGCCCCACGTCAGGTGGGCGTCGAAGGCGAGGAGGTTGGTGGCGTTGACGGAGATCCCGTCGCCGTTGAGATTGATCACGACGACGTTGGCGCCGTAGTCGGCGAGGTAGAGCAGTCCGTCGCCGGAGCACTTCATGAGGGGCGCGCCCTCGCCGGTCATCCAGTCCTTGGCGATCTGGCGGACGGCCGGCGGGTTGGGCTCGTACTGGACGAAGCCCTCATAGGCGACCATCGAGCCCACGCGCGCGAGGAGGTCGCTGCCGGTCTGCATGGCGACCTTCAGCATGTGGTTGCCGTGGTTCTCCATGCGGGCGGTGACGGGTGCGGGGGCGTAGCCCGCGAGCGGCTGGTTCATCTCGGGCTCTCCCTCAGATCTCGTACGGCTGGACGACGACGAAGCTGCCGGGCGCCGCCCGGAACTGGAGGTTGACGCTCTCGCCGGTGTCGCCCGCGTAGGAGTTGCGGCGCATCCGCACCTGGCTGGAGACGACGACCTGGGCGGCGGCGGACCACGCGACCACCGCGTTGCAGTCGGCGAACGTCGTGGGCGTGACCGGCAGAACGACGGGCACACCGTGCGTCTTGACGACGATCGTGCCGGTGCCCTGGAACTGCATGGTGAACAGCGCGCCACCGGGGATGCCGTGCCCCTCGATGCGACGGACCTCGTACTGGAGGCTCTCGTCGAAGGCGAGGACGTTCTCCGCGGAGACACACACGGCGTCGCCCTGGAGCTCGATGGGGTGCAGCATCGCGGAGTTGTCCGCGAGGAACACCTGTCCCTTGCCGGTACAGCGCATGAGCTGCATCTCCTGGCCGGTCGCGTTGCCCACGACCCGGCCGGCGAACCCGGCGCCCTTGTAGCTGAAGTCGACCTTGCCCTGGTAGAGCACCATGCTGCCCTGCCGGGCCAGGACGGGCTGGCCTTCCGCGCCGAGGTCGACGCGGACCAGCTTCTTGTTCTGCTGGGTCCAGCGCTGTCCGGTCGCCGTCTCGCGGAACTGCTGGAGCGCCGCGGTGACGCCGGCGCCCTGCGGCGCGCCCGAGGGCATTCCCTGGGGTGCGCCCTGGGGGGCCTGCTGGCCGTAGCCCGGAGGCGGGGTGGGCTGGCCGTAGCCGGGGGGCGCGGTCGGCTGACCGTAGCCGGGCGGCGGGGGCGGGGCCTGGGGCTGGCCGTAGCCGGGGGGCGGCGGCGCCGTCTGGCCGGGGACCTGGCCGTGCGGCGCGGGTGCCGGGGCCGGTGGCGGTACCGGAGCGCCGCCGGGCGGCGTGTTCACGGGCGCGACGATGGTCTGCGCGGCGTGCACGTCCGGGGCGGGAGCCTGCGGCGGGGTGGCGGCGGGCGGAGGGGCGAAGCCCTGCGGCGCGGGCTGCGCGGGCGTCGGCGCCGGTGCGGGCGCGGCGGGGGCGCCGAAGGCCGGCGGAGCCGAGGCCTGGGCGGGCGGCGCGAAGCCGGGGGCGGCGCCGGCCTGCGGCTGCTGCGCCTGCTGCGGCTCGGGTGCCACCTCCTCGGCCACCTCGCCGCCGAAGTTGCGCAGCAGCGCGTCCAGCCCGCCGTCGAAGCCCTGGCCGACGGCCGCGAAGCGCCACACGTCCTTCAGATAGAAGTCGCCCAGCATCACCGCGCGCTCGGTGGAGAACTCGGAGCCGCTGAACGGGTACCGGGCCACCTCCTCGCCGCCCGCGACGATCCGGATGTACCCGGGCCCGACCTGCGACATCTGTCCGGCGCCGTCGATCGTCGCCGTGAAGGACAGCTTCTGGATGCCCTGCGGAATCCTGTCGAGGGTGACCCGGAAGGACTCCGTGTCGCCCGCCTGCGCACCCAGGAGCTGGATGGACTCCTCAGGGGTCTTCGGTTGGTTGAAGAACACGAAGTACTGGTCGTCCGACAACCGCTCCTCGGCGTCGAGACCGAAGCAGCTGATGTCGAAGCTCAATCCGGGGCCGGAGATCTGCACGCCTACGTACAGATCCGTGCCCGCGGTGAGGTCACTGATCCTGGCCTTGTGGCCGCGTTGAAATTCCCTGGCCATGCGTTTCGACCGTCCCCCATCCGAATGTGAGTGCGTCGCGACAGGCTAACGGCAAAGCCCGGCACCGGAGGAAGTCGGTACAGACCCGGTACGAAACCCGTGCGCCGCCGTGTCGGAGGCCCGACCGGAGGTCCGGCTACTCGTTGCGGGCGCCGGGTACGTGCGGCAGCCGCTCCGCGGCGACCACGCCCTCCAGGTAGCCCCGCGCCCGCTCGGTGCGCGGATACGCCTCCAGCAGCAACCAGAACCGGGGCCCGTGGCCGGGGACGAGCAGGTGCGCCAGTTCGTGGAGCAGGACGTAGTCGACGACGTACTCGGGCATGCCCTGGAGGCGGTGTGACAACCGGATACTTCCCTCGGAGGGGGTACAGGAGCCCCAGCGGGTGTTCTGGTTGGTGACCCAGCGGACCGAGGTGGGCCGGGCGCGCCCCTCGAAGTACTGGCCCGACAGCCGTTGCGCGCGCTCGGCCAGTTCGGCGTCGCCGAGGACCCGCTTGCTCTCCTGGGCGGCCAGCTTGTCCAGCATCACGCTGACCCAGCGTTGCTCCTCCGCCTCGGACATCCGGGCGGGGATCAGCACGACGGTGCGGTCACCTTCGCGGTACGCGGAGACCGTCCGGCGACGCCGGGTGCTCCTGCGGACCTCGATCGCGCTCGTCCCCGAGCCGTTGGGCGACGGATACGTGGGCGTGCGCGTGGGCGCCCCGGCGCGGTTCAGTGGGTCGGCGGACACGCCACGACGTTACCCGCTGCACACGGGGAAGTCCCGGCTCCGGGACGGTTCCGTGCTGATCCGCCACCGCTCCTTCGAGATGGACTGCGATGGACGACTGACTTGTACGACGAATACCCACCGCCTGTGGACAACTTTCGACGCCTCTTCGCGCAGCCGGGCATGCTGGCACTCGTCGGCGGATCCGCGACCGACCGCATGCCCGCACATTCGAAGATCACGGGGGATCCGGAATGCATCCGATGGTGAAGCCCGCGCTCCGGCGCGGCTGGCGCGATCTGAACACCGTGCAGTTCGGGATGACACCGGCGCACGCGCTGACGCTCGCCCCGGTGGACACGGCGACGGGCAGCTTCCTCGAACTGCTCAACGGCACGCGCGGACCGAAGCTCCTGCGTGAGGAGGGGCACCGCATGGACCTGCCGGAGGGGCATGTCGACCGGGTGGTGGAGCGGCTGGCTCGGGCCGGGCTGCTGGACGACTCCCGGGGCGGCGGGCCGGCCGCCGACGCCCTGCGGGAGAAGAAGGAGGTCCTCGACCGGCTCCGTCCCGACCTGGCCTCGCTGTCCCTGACCACCTCCGAACCGGGGGACGCGATCAGACACCTGGCCGCCCGCCGCGCCCTGCGGGTGAGTGTGAGAGGTGCGGGACGGGTGGGCGCGGTACTCGCCGGCCTGCTGTCGGGGGCGGGGATCTGCGACGTCGACGTCCGCGACGGCGGACGCGTCGAGCCGTGGGACGTCGCCCCGGGCGGGCTGCCCGCCGACTCCGTCGGCGACCGGCGCGACGAGGCCGCCCGTCGGGTGGTGCGCCGGGCCGCCCCCGACAGGCCGCCGCGACGCGGCCCGACGCCGCCGTCCGAGGCGGACACCCCGGGCTTCTCCCTGGTGATCGTCACCCCCCGCGACGACGTGGCGGTGCACACGCCCGATCCCGCTGCGGCCGAGTCCCTCATGGCCTCCGGCACACCCCATCTGTACGCCGGGGTCGTGGAGGGGACGGGTGTCGTCGGCCCCCTGGTCCTGCCCGGCGAGACCGGGTGTGCGGGCTGTCTGCACGCGGAGCGCACCGACCGGGATCCGGCCTGGCCCCGCCTGGTGGCCCAGTGGCGCTCCGGCCGCCGGCCCGAGGTGCGGCCCTGCGACCTCACCCTCGCGGCGACCGTCGCCGGACTCGCGGCGGCCCACGCGCTCGCCTTCCTGGACGGCGGGAACCCGTCGAGCACCGGCCACCGCTGGGAGGTCTCGCTGCCCGGTCTGCGCTGGCAGTCCCGTCCGGTCCGGGCCCACCCCGAGTGCCCGTGCGGAGCGGCGGGGAAGGGTAAGGAGGAACACATCGCCGAGGACGGGGAGTGGCGCGCGACAATGGCGGGGCAAGGGCCGTCAGCAGGAGTACGCCGTGAGGCGGAACCCGCGCGGCCGGCTGGGACTTGGAGGGCTCATGTCTGATCTTCCCCGCAAGGCGGTCACCCGGACCGCCAAGCTCGCCGCGCTCCCGCTCGGCTTCGCCGGGCGGGCGACCTGGGGGCTCGGCAAGCGAATCGTGGGCGAGTCGGCGGAGCTCGTCGGCCAGCAGCTGCAGCAGCGCACCGCGGAGCAGTTGTTCAAGGTACTGGGCGAGCTCAAGGGCGGGGCGATGAAGTTCGGGCAGGCGCTGTCCGTCTTCGAGTCGGCCCTGCCCGAGGAGGTCGCCGGGCCCTATCGGGCAGCGCTGACCAAACTCCAGGAGGCGGCACCGCCCATGCCGACGCGCACCGTGCACGCCGTGCTCGCGGAGCGGCTCGGGGAGAGCTGGCAGGACCTGTTCCTGGAGTTCGAGGACAAGCCCGCCGCGGCCGCCTCGATCGGCCAGGTGCACCGGGGGGTGTGGCACGACGGCCGCGAGGTGGCGGTCAAGGTGCAGTACCCGGGCGCGGGCGAGGCTCTGCTGTCGGACCTCAACCAGCTCAGCCGTTTCGCCCGCCTGCTCGGCCCGCTGGTCCCCGGCATGGACGTCAAACCGCTGATCACGGAGCTTAAGGACCGGGTCTCGGAGGAGCTGGACTACGACCTGGAGGCGCAGGCCCAGCGGATCCACGCCGAGGAGTTCGCGGACGACCCGGACATCCTGGTGCCCGACGTCGTCCACCAGTGCGACCAGGTACTGATCACCGAGTGGATCGACGGCATCCCGATGTCGGAGATCATCTCGGACGGCACGCAGGAGCAGCGCGACCGCGCCGGCCAGTTGCTGGCCCACTTCCTCTTCTCCGGCCCGGCGCGCACCGGGCTCCTGCACGCCGACCCGCACCCGGGCAACTTCCGCCTGCTGCCCGGTGGCCCGGACGGCGAGGACGACTGGCGCCTGGGCGTCCTGGACTTCGGCACCGTCGACCGGCTCCCGGGCGGTCTGCCCGAGCCCATCGGGGAGGCGCTGCGGATGACGCTGGACGGTGAGGCGGACGCGGTCTACGAGATGCTCTGCACGGAGGGATTCGTCAGGGAGTCGATAGAGCTGGACCCCGACGCCGTCCTGGACTATCTCCTGCCGATCATCGAGCCGGCCCGGGTCGACGAGTTCACCTTCACCCGTGGCTGGATGCGGAGTCAGGCGGCTCGCATCGGCGACCCCCGCTCCCCCGCGTACCAGCTGGCCAAGCAGCTGAATCTGCCGCCGTCCTACCTCCTGATCCACCGCGTGACCCTGAGCACGATCGGTGTGCTGTGCCAGCTGGGAGCGACGGTCCGGCTGCGTGACGAGCTGGCCGACTGGCTGGTGGGTTTCGTTCCCGAGGAGGAGACGGACGAAGAGGAAGCCGCGGCCGCCGAGGGCGCGTATGAGGAGGAGAAGGCGGCGGAGGCCTGACCCACCGGCGCCGAACGGCCCGTGGGGGCCGGGGCGGTGGGTCGGGGCGGTGTGGTATACACAAGTGTGGGTGCCGTCGAGTAGTGAGGGGTTTATGTGGGGGGTGGGGGGGGGAGTGTTTGTGT
>NZ_JBHXNW010000026.1:4126-37061 GCF_042717365.1 Streptomyces sp. NPDC058534 | reverse complement strand
GGGGCGCTGGCCTCACCCCGGGGCGCGGACCGGCCGGTGGGGGCCGGTCCGTTCGACCGGACCGGCCCCCACGGGCAGAGCTTCGTCTCCCGGGCCGGGAGACCACCGCTTCAGGTGTGTCGGCTACTGCATGACCGCCATGGCGAGCGCACGCCGAGCACGCATCGAGGCGCGCTCCGCCCGGCGCTGCATCCGGCGAGCGGTCGCCAGGCGCATCGCCCGACGCTCCTGCTCCGCCTCGATCAGGCGGTCGTGCATATGCGCACGTGCCAGGGCTTCTGGGATGAGTTGCATTTCGCGGGTCCTGTTCTGACGCGAGTCCTTCGCGCCGGTGGTGGTGAAGTCTTCAGGCGCGGAGCCTGCGATGTCGTGGGGAGACGGCTTCATCGGGGCCTGCTTCTGGGGGTCGTACGTGAGGGGGCGGTCGATCGTTCCGGTGATGTTCATGCCGAAACCGGGTTCTTGCGCGGGCGACCACGGGGCCGCTTCCGGGCGACGACGACACCCTGGACGAACAGCTCGCCACCCCAGACGCCCCAGGGCTCACGCCGCTCCTTGGCACCGGCGAGGCAGGCCTCGATCAACGGGCAGGTGCGGCAGAGGGACTTGGCGTACTCGACGTCCGCCGGCGACTCGGCGAAGAAGACCTCCGGGTCGTAGGAACGGCAGGGGACGGGCACGCCGAGGTTCTCGATGGCGTCGTCGAGCGCGGTGAGCGCGGTGAGCGGGGTCAAGGTGGAGTCCTCCGTGGAACAGGGCTTGGGGATCGTGTCGGAAGGCGGTACGGACGGGGCGTGCGCTTCGAGTTGCACGGGTGGTCTTCCTCGTCTGGTCGTTCCGGCCGGTTGGCCGGTTGGCCGCTTGGTACCGGGTTCTTTTCTTGTCCCGAGGCTCCTTCGTGCTGTCATCCCCGTTCGGGGACAAACAGAAGGGCCGCGGATCCCGGGTGGGGTTCCGCGGCCCTGAAGGCGCCGGCCTGATCGACGATCAGGCTGGATCACTCCAGGGTTCTGGCCCACGGAAGGCCCACATCAGGTGGTGCTGCGTCGTCTGCTTCCGGAATCCGGCACCGGTCGCGGTAAAGGCATAGGCCTGCGCCTGTGCCGTTACAGCTGCTTCCAGTGCCTTGGTCGGTCGCTCATTGCGCTCACGGACGGGAAGGCCCGCGGGGGCAACGGAGGAGGCGGCCGGACGCACGGCGCGAATGCCGGACAGACCGGTGCCCGAGTTGGAGGCGCCGAGCATGCACAGGGAGACGGCCGAGCGGTCGGTCATTGTGGCGGTGAAACCGGCGGTGGAGCTGGTGTTGATGCTGATCACTGGACTCGCCTCCTCTCGGCGTCTCGGGGGACTGGGATGAACCAGTCCGTGGATATGCAAGTACAACACGGATTCAGGGCCTTCGGGAAGGCCGCTGCTCCCGTGACCAAGAACCTATGGGGATTCCCGGGGCATGCGCAAACTATTTTCTCGACGAGTTTGTATCAGTCGCCCTCGTCCAGCCCCGCTCCATCCTGACCTGCGCAGATGGCCAGGACGTCGGCTCCGTAGCGGTTGAGCTTGCGCGCTCCGACCCCCGGGATCCGGGCCAGCTCGCGCTCGTCCTCCGGGACGGACTCGGCGATCGCCATCAGCGTCTTGTCGGTGAAGACGCAGAACGCGGGCTGTCCGCTGCGCCCCGCCTGGACCGCCCGCCACTCGCGCAGCCGCTCGTAGACACCCTCGTCCATGTCGGACGGGCAGTCCTCGCAGCGCATCAGTTTCATCTCGCCGGCGTCGGTGAGCGTGCGCCCGCAGACCCGGCAGCGGGCCGGCGTCCGCGGTGTCCGTCTCGGGACGGCGGCCGCGACGCCGCCCCCTCCGCGTCCGCGCTCGACCCCTCCGGTGCCGCCCGCCGCGGCCTGCCCGCCCGCCGTGCCGGAGCCGGGCCGCAGCCCCTTGAGGAAGCGGCTGGGCCGACGGCTCGGCCTGCCGCCGGGCGAGCGGGCCAGTGCCCAGGAGAGGTGCAGGCGTTCGCGCGCGCGGGTGGCACCGACGTAGAGCAGGCGGCGCTCCTCCTCGATCTGCTCGTCGGTCTTTGCGTAGGTGATCGGCATCATGCCCTCGGCGACGCCCACCAGAAAGACGACGTCCCACTCCAGGCCCTTGGCCGAGTGCAGGGAGGCGAGGGTGACGCCCTGCACCGTGGGGGCGTGTTGGGCGCCGGCCCGCTCGTCGAGTTCCACGACCAGGTCGCTCAGCGTGACGCCCGCTCTGGCGGCGGCGAAGTCCTGGGCCAGTCCGACCAGGGCGGCCAGCGACTCCCAACGTTCCCGGACGGCGCCCGACCCGGCCGGGGGCTCCGAGGTCCAGCCCTCCCCCGACAGCACCGCGCGCACCTGCGAGGGCAGGTCGACGACGTCGTCCAGGAGGGAGTCGTTGCCGCCGAAGCGGGCCGCCGCCCGCAGAGCGCTGTGGGCCTTGCGCACCTCAGGGCGGTCGAAGAAGCGCTCCGCGCCTCGCAACTGGTACGGGACACCGGCGTCGGCGAGGGCCTGTTCGTAGGTCTCCGACTGGGAGTTGGTCCGGAACAGGATCGCGATCTCGGCGGCGGGAACACCCGCGTCGACGAGTTCGCGGATGCGTCGGGCCGCGCCCTCGGCCTCGGCCGGTTCGTCCGGGTACTCGGTGTAGGCGGGCTCGGGGCCGGCCGGTCGCTGGGAGACCAGTTCCAACCGGTGGTCGGCGGCCCGGCCCCGGGCCTGGGCCAGCAGTCCGTTGGCGAGGTGGACCACCTGCGGGGTGGAGCGGTAGTCGCGGACCAGTTTGACGACGGTGGCACCGGGGTGCCGGACACGGAAGTCCAGCAAGTGGTCGGGCGTTGCTCCCGTGAACGAATAGATCGTCTGGCTGGCGTCGCCGACCACACACAAGTCGTCGCGGTCGCCGAGCCACAGCTCCAGCAGGCGCTGCTGGAGCGGGCTGACGTCCTGGTACTCGTCCACCACGAAGTGCTGGTACTGGGCGCGGACCTGGTCGGCGACGTCGTGCCGGTCCTGTAGGACGGCCACCGTCAGCAGCAGCACGTCCTCGAAGTCGATGACTCCGCGACTGCGCTTGAGGTCCTCGTAGGCGGCGTAGAGCTGGGCGATCTCCGCCGGGTCGCGGGGTGTCTCGCGACCGGCCTTGGCGGCCGCGGGGGCGTAGTCGGCGGGGACGGTCTGGGTCACCTTGGACCACTCGATCTCCGCGGTGGCGTCGCGCAGCTCACCCCGGTCGAGGCGGATGCGGCAGGCGGCGGCCGCGTCGGCGACGAGCTGGATCTTGCGGTCGACGAGCCTGGGCAGGGAGCCGCCGATCGCTTTCGGCCAGAAGTACTGGAGCTGGCGCAGCGCCGCCGAGTGGAACGTGCGGGCCTGGACACCGGACGCCCCGAGCTGGCGCAGCCGGCCCCGCATCTCCCCCGCGGCGCGGTTGGTGAAGGTGACGGCGAGCACGCTGGTGGGCTGCAGGATCCCGGCGCGCACCCCGTAGGCGATGCGGTGGGTGATCGCCCGGGTCTTGCCCGTGCCGGCTCCCGCCAGCACGCACACCGGTCCGCGCAGGGCGGTCGCCACCTCGCGCTGCTCGGGGTCGAGCCCTTCGAGCACCGCGTCGGCCGAGTCCGGTACCTGCGGGAAGAGGGTGGAGTGCGTTGCTGCTGTCACACCGCCATGCTGCCAGGTCTCGCGGGACGGGTGAGTCGGTTGTCCACAGGCACGCTCCGATAGTCGTACCAATGCCGATGCGACGGGCCTCACGGGACGGGAATGGTGGCGCCGCCGTGGACGTTCCCCTCCTGCGACCTCATCCCCGAGCCGTCGGATCCCCGAGTCGCCGAAGGAGCGCGAGAGACATGCCGGGCACTGTGACGATGTACAGCACCACGTGGTGCGGCTACTGCCGTCGGCTGAAGAGCCAGATGGACCGCGAGGGCATCGCGTACACCGAGATCAACATCGAGCACGACCCGGACTCCGCGGCCTTCGTGGAGAAGGCCAATGGCGGGAACCAGACGGTCCCCACGGTCCAGGTGATCCCCACCAACGGTGCCACGGAGGTCGTCATGACGAACCCGAGCCTTGCCCAGGTGAAGCAGGCGCTGGGCGCCTGACCCCCGCGAGACGCAGCCCCCGACCCGGCCTCACGCCGGTCGGGGGCTGCGGTGCTTCGTGCGCCGGGGGGGGTCAGGCGCAGCAGTCGCAGCCGGGGCGGCAGCCGCCGCAGGCGTCGGCAGCGAGGCCGGCCGTGCTGGCGGCAGTGCCGTCGGCGGCCAGGACCGACGCGGCCGAGGGTGCGCAGCATCCCTTGCCCCGCCAGGCGTCGCGGCCTTCCTTGATCGCGACGGCCGCGATCAAGAGCGCGGCGATCGGGTCGGCCCACGACCAGCCGAGGGTGGCGTTGAGGACCAGGCCGACGAGCAGCACGGCGGACAGGTACGTGCACAGCAGCGTCTGCTTGGAGTCCGCGACGGCCGAGGCGGAGCCGAGTTCACGCCCCGCGCGGCGTTGGGTGGCGGCCAGGAACGGCATGATGGCGACGGAGAGCGCGGCCAGCACGATGCCGGGGACGGAGCGCTCGGCCTCCGCGTTCCCGGCGAGCGCCCGGACCGCTTCGACGCTCACGTAGGCGGCGAGGACGAAGAACGAGACGGCGATGATCCGCAGCGTGGTCCGCTCGCGGGCCTCGCGCACGGCGTGGTCCGTGGCCGAGAACTGCCAGGCGACGGCGGTGGCGGAGGAGACCTCGATGACCGAGTCCAGGCCGAAGCCGATCAGGGCGGTGGAGGACGCGAGCGTGCCGGCGGTGATGGCCATGACGGCTTCGACGACGTTGTAGGTGATGGTGGCCGCGACGAGCAGACGTATGCGCCGGGTGAGCGCGTCGCGGCGGGCCGGGGAGGGGCCGAGGGTGATCGCGGCCATCAGCAGCACCCCCGGTCCTCGGCGTCCGGACACGTGCGGTCGGTCTCGACGGCCACGACGGCGGTGCGCAGGTCGTCCAGCGCGTGACCGAGGCGTTCGTCGGCCAGCTCGTAGCGGGTGCGGCGGCCGTCGGGGACGGTGAGGACGAGGCCGCAGTCGCGCAGGCACGCCAGGTGGTTCGACAGCCGCGTACGGGAGACGCCGAGCGCGTCGGCGAGGTCGGCGGGGTACGCCGGGGCCGCACGCAGGGCGAGCAGGATGCGGCAGCGGATCGGGTCGGCGAGCGCGCGACCGAACCGGGCCAGTACTTCGATGTCGGAGGCAACAGTCAGCACCCGACGAAAGTACACGACTTCCTGAATTCAGGGGAGCTTGAACCGTTACCCTCTCAACACCCTCCGGTTCGGACCGCCACCCGCCCTCAGAACACGGCGCGCGTCGGTAGTGGCCTGCCGTACCAGAGTTCGATGAGGCGGGCCGCGATCGAGATCCCGTAGGGCGGGAGCACCTCGCCCGACTCGAAGGCGGCGCCCAGTTCGTCGCGGGAGAACCAGCGCGCCTCGTGGATCTCGTCGCCGTCGACCTCGATGTCGGTCGACGTGGCGTGGGCCATGAAGCCGAGCATCAGGCTGGACGGGAAGGGCCAGGGCTGGCTGGCGACGTACTCGACGGGGCCGACGGTGATCCCGGCCTCCTCCTGGACCTCGCGGCGCACCGACTGCTCGATGGACTCGCCGGGCTCCACGAAACCGGCGAGCGTGGAGAAACGGCCCTCGGGCCAGTGGACCTGGCGGCCGAGCAGGATGCGGTCGTCGTCGTCCGTGACGGCCATGATCACGGCGGGGTCGGTGCGCGGGTAGTGCTCGGCGCCGCAGGCGGGGCAGCGGCGGATGTGGCCGGCCGCCGCGATGACGGTGCGCTCGCCGCAACGGGAGCAGAACCGGTGCAGGCGCTGCCAGTTCTCCAGGGCGACCGCGTGGGCCATCAGGCCCGCGTCACGGGGTGCCAGGAGCAGCCCCGCCTCCCGCAGGCCCGCCGGGCGCGCGGACTGGTCCATACGGCCGGGCAGGGAGTCCTTCTGGAGGGCGAAGTAGCTGACCCCGTCCTCGTCGGTGCCCAGGAAGTAGCGGTGTGCCTCGGTGAGCGGGGCCTCGAAGGAGGGGGTCATGACGAGCTCGGTGCGCCCGTCGGGCGTCTCGTCGATGAGGACCTGGCCGCCGGAGACCACGAAGCAGCGCGTCGAGGGGTGGCTCCATGCCGCCGCGAGCCAGGCCTCGTCGAGGCGGTGGTGGGCGGCGCGGTCGATGCCGCTCGGAGCGGTGAGCGAGATGGGACGGTCGGCGGTGCGGTCGGTCCAGGTGGTCACGGGTGCTTCCAACTCCCCCGGTGAGCGGTTCGGTTCGGCAGGCGGGTTCAGCGGGTCGTAGGGCGGCGGGGCGCTCAGGGTGCGTGGCGCCAGTGCTCCCCCAGGTCGCCCCACAGGTGGGCGGCGGTCTCCACTCCCTTGAGCAGCAGGTCCAGCTCCACCTTCTCGTCGGGGGCGTGCCAGCCGTCGGACGGGACGGAGATGCCGAGGAACAGCACCGGCGTGCCGAGCACCTCCTGGAGGTCGGCGGCCGGTCCGGAGCCGCCCTCCCGGGTGAAGCGGACCGGTTTCCCGAAGGCCAGGTCCATCGCGCGGGCCACCGACCGCAGCGCCGGGTGCTCCAGCGGCGTCAGGCACGGGCGCGTGGCCGGGGCGAAGGCGATCTCGCAGCGGATCCCGGCGGGCACCTGTTCGGCGGTCCACGCGTGGACGGCCTTTTCGACGTGCTCCGGGTCCTGGCCCGCGACCAGACGGAAGGAGAGCTTCACCATGGCGGACGACGGGATGATCGTCTTGCTGCCGGGGCCCTGGTAGCCGCCGCCGATGCCGTTGACCTCGGCGGTGGGGCGGGTCCAGACGCGTTCCAGTGTGGTGTGGCCGGCCTCGCCGTGGGCCGCGTACGACTTGGCCGTGTCCAGCCACTTCCGCTCGTCGAACGGCAGCTCGGCGAAGAGGTCGCGTTCCTCGTCGGTGAGTTCGATCACGCCGTCGTAGAAGCCGGGGATCGTCACGCGCGCGTGTTCGTCGTGCAGGGCCGCCACCAGGCGGGCGATCGCGGTGGCCGGGTTCGGGACCGCGCCGCCGAAGGAGCCCGAGTGGATGTCCTGGTCGGGACCGTGCAGCCGGATCTCGCACTCCGCGAGACCGCGCATGCCGGTGCACACCGTGGGTGTGTCCTCGGACCACATGCCGGTGTCGGAGACGATCACCGCGTCGGCGGTGAGCTGGTCTGCGCGCCCCTCGACCAGGGTGCGGAAGTGCGGGGAGCCGGACTCCTCCTCGCCCTCGATGAGCAGCTTGAGGTTCACCGCGGGCGTGGTGCGGCCGGTGGCGGCCAGGTGGGCACGGACGCCGAGTGTGTGAAAGAACACCTGCCCCTTGTCGTCCGCTGCCCCGCGCGCGTAGAGACGGTTCTCGCGGACGACCGGTTCGAAGGGGTCGCTGCTCCAGCCGTCCTCGCGGGCGGCGGGCTGCACGTCGTGGTGGCCGTAGACGAGGATCGTCGGTGCCTGGGGGTCTTCGGAGGGCCACTCGGCGAAGACGGCCGGGGCGCCCGCGGTGGGCCAGACCTCGGCGGTCTCGAAGCCGGTCTCCTTCAGCTTGGCGGCGAGCCAGTCGGCGCTGCGGCGCACATCGGTCGCGTGGTCGGGCTGCGCGGACACCGACGGGATGCGCAGCCAGGCGACGAGGTCGTCGAGGAAGGCGGCACGGTGCTGCTCGATGTACGTACGGACAGCGCTGACAGCATTGTCAACGGGGTGGCTCATGCTCACGAGCCTATCGGCCCGCACGGACACCCCGATCGTGCGGTTCGTCACCGACCGGTTCGGCCAGCAGCAGGTTCTCCAGCGCGGCACGGTCCGGCAGCCCGTCGGGCCGTACGACGTCCCCGGTGCGTACGTAGAGGAATGCGGCCGTCACCGACTCCAGCGGTACGTGCTGCTGCTCGGCCCAGGCGAGGCGGTAGAGCGCGAGCTGGAGCGGGTCCGCGGTGCGGGCTCGGCTCGTCTTCCAGTCGACGATCTCGTACGTCGCCGTTCTCCCGTCGCCCTCCTTGTAGACGGCGTCGATACGGCCGCGCACGACCCGGCCGGCGAGCGTGAGCTGGAACGGCGCCTCGACGCGGTGGGGGGTGCGGCGGGCGTACTCGGTCCGCTCGAAGGCGTCCTTGAGGAACTCCAGGTCCTGTTCGTCGGCGATCTCGGCGTCGTCGCCGGGCAGCTCCCCGGGTTCCAGCAAGGGGAGCGTCAGCGGCTCGAAGCGGGCCTCGACCCAGGCGTGGAACCGGGTGCCGCGGCGGGCGGCGGGCCGGGGCGGGCGGGGCATGGGACGGGCCAGCTCCTGCGCGAAGCCGTCCGGGTCGGCCGCCAGGTCCAGCAGCTGGGAGGCGGTCAGCGACGCCGGGAGGGGCACCTCGGTGACGCTCTCGCGGGCGCGCAGCAGTTCGCCGGTGAGGGCGTCGAGATCGCGGTCCCAGGAGGCGACAGTGCGGGACTCCTCCGGGGTGAGGCGGGCGGGGGCGTCCTGCCCGGGGCCGGGCTCTCCGGGTGCGGCACGGGGCAGGTCGGTACCGTCGGGCTGTCCCGGAGCGGTCGCCTGGTGCGGCACGGTGGGACGGTCCGTGGTCCAGGAGTCCCAGGCGTCGGCCGGGTTCTCGGACCCGCCGGGCTCCGCTTCCTCCAGGGCCGGCTCGTCGTCTTCGGGGCGTGGCGGCCAGTCGGGGTCGTCGTGGGTGTCCGGGGCGGCGTCCTCCTGTGTGGCGAGGTGGGCGAGGACGGTCTCGGCGGCGGCCCGGCGCCGGGCGAGCGCCTCGTCGTCCAGGGGCAGCGGCCAGACCTGATCGGCGGTCGCCCGGTGCAGGGCCGGGTTCTCCTCGTCCTCGGCGGGCTCGTCCGCCCATGCCTCGATCTCGCCGTGCCCGGCCGCGCAGTGCTCGTACAGGGCCGTGAGGAAGGCGGACGGCCCCCGGGGCTTCTTCTGGCTGGGGCCCCACCAGTGGCCGGAGCCGAGCAGCAGGGAGCGGGGGCGGGTGAAGGTTACGTAGCCGAGGCGGAGTTCCTCGGTGTGCTGATGCTCCTTCATGGCCTCGTGGAAGGCCTTCAGGCCGCGGGAGTCCCAGGACTCGACGTCGGGCAGGGTGTCGGAGTCGCCCCGCAGCCCGTGCGGGAGCACCTTGCCCTGGGCGGTCCACTTCTCGCGGCCCTGTCCGCTGGGAAAGGTGCCCGTGACCAGGCCGGGTACGGCGACCACGTCCCACTCCAGGCCCTTGGACCGGTGCGCGGTGAGCACCTTGACGGTGTTCTCGCCGCCGGGCAGGGCGTTGTCGAGGCCCTTCTCGTACTGGGCGGCGGTGCGCAGGAAACCGAGGAAGGCGAGCAAGGTGGCCTCGCCGTCGCTCGCGGCGAAGGAGGCGGCGACGTCCAGGAAGTTCGACAGGGTCTCGCGGCGGCGGGCGGCCAGGGCGTGCGGCGACGCCGACAGCTCGACCTCCAGGCCGGTGACGGCGAGGACACGGTGCAGCACGTCCATGAGGGGGTCGGACAGGGCCCGGCGCAGCTCCCGCAGCTCGGTGGCCAGCCGGGCGAACCGCACGCGCGCGTCCGGTGAGAAGGGCAGCCCGTCGTCGTCCCCGGTGCCGTCCAGCGGCGTCTCCAGGAAGGTGTCGAGGGCGTCGGCGAGCGATATCACCTCGGAGGGGTCGACTCCTTCGACGGCCTCGGCGAGCCTCCGGTCGGGGTCGTCGCCGCCGTCCACGCGCGCGTGGCTCACCAGACGCCGTGCGCGGCGGCCGAGGAGGGCGAGGTCGCGCGGGCCGACACGCCAGCGGGGGCCGGTGAGCAGGCGCACCAGGGAGGCGTTGGCGCCCGGGTCCTGGAGTACTTCGCAGACGGCGACCAGGTCGGCCACCTCGGGCAGGTGCAGCAGCCCGGAGAGGCCCACGACCTCGACGGGGACGTCCCTGGCCACCAGGGCGCCCTGGATCTCGGCGAAGTCGGTCGCGGTACGGCACAGGACGGCGATCTCCCCGGGCGCCTGCCCGGTGCGCACGAGGTGGGCGACGGAGTCGGCGATCCAGTCGATCTCCTCGGCGTGGGTGCCGAGCAGGGCGCAGCGGACGATGCCGTCGCGTTCGGCGCCGGGTGCGGGCCGCAGGGCCTCCACGCCCGCGTGCATGGCGCGCAGGGGCTCGGCGAGGCCGTTGGCGAGGTCTAGAAGCCGGCCGCCGCTGCGACGGTTCTCGCTGAGCGCCTGCCGGGCGGCGGGGCGGCCGTCCGGGTGCTCGAAGTGGGCGGGGAAGTCGTCGAGGTTGGCCACGGAGGCGCCGCGCCAGCCGTAGATCGCCTGGCAGGGGTCGCCGACGGCGGTCACGGGGTGGCCGGTGCCGCCGCCGAACAGACCGGCCAGGAGGACGCGCTGGGCCACCGAGGTGTCCTGGTACTCGTCGAGCAGCACGACCCGGAACTCGTCGCGCAGGAGGCGGCCCACCTCCGGGAGCCCGGCGAGCCGCGCGGAGAGGGCGATCTGGTCGCCGAAGTCGAGCAGGTCCCGTTCGCGTTTGGCGGCGCGGTAGCGGATCACCAGGCCGGCCAGCTCCCGCCGCGCGGCTGCGGCCTCGGGCACCTTGCGCAGATCGGCGTTGCTGAGCCGGACCCCTTGGAGGGAGTCCAGGAGTCCGGCGTCCCAGGTGCGCAGGTCCTCCGGGCGTACGAGGTGCTCGGCGAGTTCCGCGTCGAGGTTGAGGAGGTCGCCGACCAGGTCGGGAAAGGAGCGGGTGAGGGCCGGGTAGGGGCCCGGGGCCTCACGCAGCACCCGCGCGGCGAGCTGGTAGCGGGTGGCGTCGGCCAGGAGGCGGGAGGTCGGCTCCAGGCCGAGCCGCAGGCCGTGGTCGGTCAGGAGACGGCCCGCGAAGGCGTGGTACGTCGAGATCACGGGTTCGCCCGGTGGGTGGTCCGGGTCGATCACGTCCGGGTCGGTGACGCCCGCACGGATCAGGGCCTTGCGGACACGCTCGGCGAGTTCGCCGGCCGCCTTGTTGGTGAAGGTGAGTCCGAGGACCTGCTCCGGGGCGACCTGGCCGGTGCCGACCAGCCACACCACACGCGCCGCCATGACCGTGGTCTTCCCCGACCCGGCTCCGGCCACGATCACCTGCGGGGCGGGCGGCGCGACGATGCAGGCCGTCTGCTCCGGGGTGAAGGGGATCCCTAGGAGCTCCTTGAGCTGATCGGGATCGGTGAGATGGGCAGGCACGTCAGAGAGGCTAGCGGCGGCCACTGACATTGATACTCGTAGCGGGTTCCGGAGCCGGCGGAAGCGCTGGTCAGCACGTGTGGTGCGGCTCATCACACCGGTTGCGGCGCGGTTCATCACACCGGTCGCGGCGCGGCTCATCACACCGGTCGCGCGCGCCCGCCCCGTTCGCCACTCCGCGTCCCGCCGGGCGGAGCCGCGTCGGCACGGCTACTCCACGACGTGCCGTCCCTCGGGCCGCGCGCTGCACGACGCGCGGAAGGCGCAGTGCGTGCAGTGCTGGCCGGCGGTCGGGGTGAAGCGTTCGTCGAGGACCTTGCCGGCGGCGGTGGCCAGCAGGTCGCCGACCCACTCGCCCGCCGCTCCCTCCTGTGACTCCTGCGCCTGCACCTTGGGCAGGGTCTCGCCGCCGTCCCGCCGGGGCGCGCCCTGGCGGAGCTGGACGAGTTCGGCGCCGCCCGGTTCGGGGCGTACGCCGTCGAAGGCCTCGTCGACGGCGCCCTCGCGGACCGCGAGCTGGTAGACGGCGAGCTGCGGGTGGTGGACCACCTCGGCCGCGGTGGGTGCCTGCTTGCCGGTCTTGAAGTCGACGACGTAGGCGCGGCCGTCGCCGTCGGTCTCGACGCGGTCCATCTGGCCGCGGATGCGCACCTCGTACTCGCCCGCCTCCAGGGTCACGTCGAAGTCGTGCTCGCTGGCCACCGGCGTGCGCCCGGCGCGGTCCATGACGTGCCACTTCAGGAAGCGTTCGAGCGCCACGCGCGCGTTGGCCTTCTCCTGCGTGGACTTCCACGGCGCGTCGAAGGCGAGCGCGTTCCACACGGAGTCGAGGCGTTCCATGAGGACGGCGAGGTCGGCCGGGGTGCGCCCGGAGGCCACCTCGTCGGCGAGGACATGCACCACGTTGCCGAAGCCCTGGGCGGCCGTCGCGGGCGCGTCCGCCTTCACCTCGCGGCCCAGGAACCACTGCAGGGCGCACGTGTTGGCCAACTGGTCCAGGGCGCTGCCGGAGAGCGTGACGGGCTGGTCGCGGTCGCGCAGCGGCACCTTGCTCTCGGTCGGGTCCCACATGCCCCACCACCGGTACGGGTGGGCGGACGGCACCAGCGGACGGCCGTCCTCGTCGGTGAGGGCGGCCAGCCGGGCCAGGCGGCGGGCGGCGGCCTCCCTGAGGGGTTCGGAGACGCGGGGGTCGACGGTGGTGGCCCGCAGCTCGGCGACGAGCGCCGCGACGGCCAGGGGGCGGCGCGGACGGCCCGTGACGTCGGCGGGTTCGACGCCGAGTTCGGTCAGGAACCGGGAGGGCTGGTCGCCGTCGTCGGCCGGTGCCTTCACCGCGGTCACGACGAGGCGTTCACGCGCGCGCGTGGCGGCCACGTAGAACAGGCGCCGTTCCTCGGCGAGCAGGGCTCCGGGTGTCAGCGGTTCGGCGAGACCGTCGCGGCCGATCCGGTCGGCCTCCAGCAGCGAGCCCCTGCGCCGCAGGTCCGGCCAGAGTCCCTCCTGGACGCCCGCGACGACGACCAGCCGCCACTCCAGCCCCTTCGAGCGGTGCGCGGTCATCAGGCGGACGGCGTCGGGGCGGACGGCACGCCGCGTGAGGGTGTCGGCGGCGATGTCCTCGGCGTCGATCTCCTCGAGGAAGTTCAGGGCGCCCCGGCCACCGGTGCGCTCCTCCGCGCGGGCGGCCGTCGCGAACAGCGCGCACACGGCGTCGAGATCGCGGTCGGCGTTGCGTCCGGCCGCGCCGCCGCGCCGGGCGGAGCGTTCCAGACGGGTCGGCCACGGGGTGCCGTCCCACAGGTCCCACAGAGCCTCCTCGGCGCTGCCGCCGTCCGCCAGGCGCGCGCGGGCCTTGCGGAGCAACGCGCCGAGACGCTGGGCGCCGCGCGCGTAGGCGGGGTCGTGCACCGCCAGCCGCTCCGGCTCGGCCAGCGCACGCGCGAGCAGTTCGTCCGAGGGCGCGGGCAGCGCGTTGCCGGCGGCCCGCTCCTCGTCGCGCAGGGCGCGGCCCAGGCGGCGCAGGTCGGCCGCGTCCATGGCGGCGAGGGGGGAGGTGAGGAGGGTGAGGGCGGTCTCGGTGGGGAGCCAGCAGGGGGCCGCTGTCTCGGCGTCGGCCGCTGCCTCCGGGCCCGCTGGTGCCTCCCGGTCCGCCGGTGCCTCCGCGTACGCCGCTGCCTCCGCCTCCGCCGGTGCCTCCGCGTACGCCGCTGCCTCCGCCTCCGCCGGTGCCTCCGCGTACGCCGCTGCCTCGGCATCCGTCGGTGCCTCCGCGTACGCCGCTGCCTCCGCCTCCGCCGCAGTGCCGGTCCCGGGCTCGCCCTCACGCGCGTCACCGGCGCCGTCCGCCACGGCACCGGCACCGGCACCGGCACCGCCGGCCGCGTCACCGGCACCACCGCCCCCCGCGCCACCGGCGACCTCCCCGCGCCGGGGCTCCCCCGCACCCGCTCCCGCCTCGGCCTCCGCCACCGCCCGCAATGCCGTCAGCAAGGGCGCCACCGCGGGCTCGTGGCGCAGCGGAAGGTCGTCGCCGTCGATGTCCAGCGGGACGCCGGCCGCGGTGAGCGCCCGGCGCATCGTGGGAATGGTGCGGGAGCCGGCGCGCACCAGGACGGCCATGTCGCCCCAGGGGACGCCGTCCTCCAGGTGGGCCCGGCGCAGGATGTCGGCGACGTTGTCCAGTTCGGTCCCGGAGGTGGGGTACGTGTACACCTCGACGCGCCCCCCGTCCCGCACCGGGGTCAGCTCGCGGTGGGCTCGCACCTTGGCGGCGGGAAGGCGGGTCAGCGGCATCCGCTGGGTCAGCAGGCGGGTGCCGGCCAGCAGGGCCGCCCCGGAGCGCCGCGAGGTCCGCAGTACCTCGACCGGCGCCGGACGGCCGTCCGCGCGCGGGAAGGCGGCCGGGAAGTCCAGGATGCCGTTCACGTCCGCGCCCCGGAAGGCGTAGATCGACTGGTCGGGGTCGCCGAAGGCGACGAGGGTGCGCCCGCCGCCGGCCAGGGCGTGCAGCAGCCGTACCTGGGCCGGGTCGGTGTCCTGGTACTCGTCGACGTAAACCGCGTCGTACTGACCCGCCAGGTGTGCGGAGACCTCGGGGCGGCGGGCGAGGAGCACCGCGCGGTGGACCAGTTCCGCGTAGTCGAGCACGCCTTGCAGGTCGAGCACGTCGAGGTACTCGGCGAGGAAGACGGCGGCGGCCCGCCAGTCGGGGCGGCCGATGCGCCGGGCGAAGTCTCCCAGCGCCTCCGGGCCCAGACCGAGTTCGCGGCTGCGGGCGAGCACCGCGCGGACCTCGTCGGCGAAGCCGCGGGTGGTCAGGCAGGCGCGCAGTTCGTCGGGCCAGCGCACGTGTGCCAGTCCGAGCCGCTCCAGGTCGACCTGCCCGGCGAGCAGCTCGCGCACCGTGACGTCCTGCTCCGGACCGGACAGCAGGCGCAGGGGCTCGACGAACAGGTCGCTGTCCTGGTGGGCGCGGACCAGGGCGTAACCGAAGGAGTGAAAGGTCGTCGCCCGCGGGGCGCGGGCGGCGCCCATGCGCAGGGCCATGCGGTCGCGCAGCTCGACGGCAGCCTTGCGGCTGAAGGTCAGCACCAGGATGCGCTCGGGGTCGCCGCCCTTGGCGATCCGGTCCGCCACGGACTCGACGAGCGTGGTGGTCTTGCCGGTGCCCGGACCCGCGAGGACGAGCAGCGGACCGGTGCCGTGGTCAACCACGGCACGCTGTGCGGCGTCCAGACGAGGGGGGTCCTTTCGCGCCGGCGGGGTACGCACCAGTCGGTAAGCGCCGCGGCTCCCCCGTCGCACCTGGGGGTGCGACGGGTGTCCGGTGAAGGAAGAGGAGCTCACGTGGGTTCGCCGGTCCTGGTGGGTGTGCTGGTGGGTCCGCGTCGCGCGCACGGCGGTGAGCGCGGGATGAGGGGGACGCGTGCGGCCGACGCTACGCCGACGGACGAGGCGGAAGCAGAGCTTCCCCTTCTTCCCTCTCTTCCCTCGGGTCACTCGCGACGCGCGTGCCCCCCGCCCCACGAACGTACGTCATGCCACAGACATGCCCGATGTGTCCCGTTTCCCTCATCCGGATCACAGGTCACACGCCGACCGGCCTCATGGCGGAAGCTGTCAGGTGTGACCCTGTGCACGTCCGCCGCCGTCCCACCGCGCCCGCTTCAGGTCGAGGCGCGGCAGATGGCCCTCCGCGGCCCTGCTCGCCTCCTTCAGGGGCGTGCCCTCGTCCCGGTAGCGGTCGAGGGCCTCCAGTTCGTGCCCGGCGAGCAGGGCCCCGTCCGCGCGGACGACACGCCACCAGGGGACGCCTCCCCCGTAGAGGGACATCACGCGGCCGACCTGACGGGGTCCCCCTTCCTCCAGGTACTCGGCGACGTCCCCGTACGTCATGACGCGGCCCGGCGGGATCAGGTCGGTCACGTCAAGGACTCGCTCGGCATACTCGGGCAGTGCGTCCGCGTGCTCCGCGCGGGCGCCGTCCGGAAGGCTCTGCTCGCTCATCCGCCCCATCCTGCCGCACCCCTGCGACGAAGCGACGCGCTCCCGACGATGCGCATCCCTCGCCCGGACGCGGCGCTTCGGGCAGACTGTGCGGCCCGCACGGGCACCCTGATGCCTGCCGAGGCCGACGCGGCATGCCACCATCGTGCGGGCGGTGACCAGTGATACGAGAGCAAGAAGAGGCGATGAAGCAGCAGGGTGTGCACCCCGAGGACGCCGAGGGCACCTCTGACTCTTCGTCGCGCCCGGACACCGCCGACGACAGCGGCGGGAAGGCCGGCCGGCGTGCCGCGGCAGGCAGGTCGGCCACAGCCGCCGATCCCGACGACGTGGCGCACATCGACGAGGTGGAGGGCGACGAACCACTCCTCCCCGCGCGCGTGCACCGTCCCTCCGACCTCATGCGGCTGCTGGTGGGCGTGCTCGCCGTCGCCGTACTCCTCGCCGTGGCCGCCTTCGCGCACGGCACCACCTCCGGCCTCGAACAGGACATCAACAAGGGCACCGGGCAGGCTCCCGACCTGCTGATCAAGATCGCGGGGCTGGCCTCCAGCATCGCGATCCTCCTGGTGCCCGTCGCCTTCGCGATCGAACGGCTGATCAAACGGGACGGGCTGCGGATCGCCGACGGCGTACTGGCGGCGGTCCTCGCGCACGGGGTGACCCTGGCCACGGACCTGTGGGTCGCCAAGGCCGCCCCGGGATCCATCCAGGAGGCGCTCACCCAGCCGTCGCCGGGCGACATCCACGCGCTGACCGACCCCGTGCACGGCTATCTGGCGCCGGTCATCGCGTACATGACCGCGGTCGGCATGTCCCGCAGACCACGCTGGCGCGCGGTGCTGTGGATCGTGCTGCTCCTCGACGCGTTCTCGATGCTCGTCACCGGCTACACCACGCCGTTCTCGATCATTCTGACCGTCCTCATCGGCTGGACCGTGGCCTACGGCACGCTGTACGCGGTCGGCTCCCCCAACGTCCGGCCCACCGGACGGACGCTGATGGCGGGCCTGCGGCACGTCGGCTTCCGCCCGGTGACCGCCGCCCGCCAGGAAGCGCCGACGGACACCGCGGAGACCGGCGACCGCGGCCGCCGCTACTTCGTCACACTGGAGGACGGCCGGCCGCTGGATGTGACGGTAGTGGACCGGGAGCAGCAGGCGCAGGGCTTCTTCTACCGCGCGTGGCGCAATCTGACGCTGCGCGGCTTCGCCACCCGCAGCAGCCTCCCGTCCCTGCGGCAGGCCCTGGAGCAGGAGGCGCTGCTCGCCTACGCGGCGATCGGCGCCGGCGCCAACGCCCCCAAGCTGATCGCGACGTCCGAGCTGGGGCCCGACGCCGTGATGCTCGTCTACGAGCACACCGGTGGGCGCACGCTCGACTCCCTGCCCGACGAGGAGATCACCGACGAACTGCTGCGCGACACGTGGGAGCAGGTCCAGGCGCTGCAGTCCCGGCGCATCGCGCACCGCAGGCTGGTGGGCGACGCGATCCTGGTGGATCGTTCCGGCACGGTGATCCTCACCGACCTGCGCATCGGCGAGATCGCCGCCGGAGACCTGCTGCTGCGCATGGACATCTCCCAGCTCCTGGTGACGCTCGGCCTGCGGGTGGGCGCCGAACGCGCGGTCGCCTCGGCGGTGGATGTGCTCGGTCCCGACGCCGTGGCGGACTGCCTGCCGATGCTCCAGCCCATCGCGCTCAGCCGCTCCACACGCGCGACGCTGCGCAGACTCGCGCGGGAACGCGCCGAGCGCGAGCGTGAGGCGGTCCTGGAGTCGTCCCGGCAGGCCAAGCTTGCCCGTGCCGAGGCGGCCGCCGGGGAGGACGCGGGCGACGCACCCGAGAAGAGCGTCCAGCTCACCAAGACGGAGGACACCAGCAAGGCCGAAAAGGCGGACAAGTCAGATAAGCCCGACAAGAAGGCCGCACGTGCGGAACAGCGGGCCGAGAAGCGGGCCGTGGAAGAGGCGCTGGAGGAGGCGCGCGAGGAGGACCTGCTCACCCTGATCCGGCACGCGGTACTGCGCATCAGGCCGCAGGCTCCCGTCGAGCCCGCCCGGCTGGAACGGGTGCGTCCGCGCACGCTGATCAGCTTCATCGCCGGGGCGATCGGCGCCTACTTCCTGCTGACGCAGCTCACCCACATCGAGTTCGGTCCGCTGATCTCGAACGCCCAGTGGGGCTGGGTGGCCGCGGCCGTGCTGTTCTCGGCGGCGAGTTACATCGCGGCGGCGATGGCCCTGCTGGGCTTCGTACCCGAGCGGGTGCCGTTCCTGCGGACCGTGGCCGCGCAGGTCGCCGGCTCGTTCGTGAAGATCGTCGCCCCGGCGGCGGTCGGCGGCGTGGCGCTGAACACCCGTTTCCTCCAGCGGGCGGGCGTGCGCCCAGGGCTCGCCGTGGCGAGTGTCGGGGCCTCCCAGTTGTTCGGGCTCGGCTGCCACATCCTGATGCTGCTGGCCTTCGGCTATCTGACCGGCACCGAGAAGACGCCGTCGCTGTCTCCGTCCCGGACGGTCATCGCGGGTCTGCTGACCGTGGCGGTGCTCGTGCTCGTGGTGACCTCGGTGCCGTTCCTGCGCAAATTCGTCGTCACGCGCGTGCGGTCGCTTTTCGCCGGAGTCGTGCCGCGCATGCTGGACGTGCTGCAGCGGCCGCAGAAACTGATCACCGGCATCGGCGGCATGCTGCTGCTCACCGCCTGCTTCGTGATGTGCCTGGACGCCTCGATCCGGGCGTTCGGCGACGACTCGACGTCCATCAGCCTGGCGAGCGTCGCGGTCGTCTTCCTCGCGGGCAACGCCCTGGGGTCCGCCGCGCCGACGCCGGGCGGTGTGGGCGCGGTCGAGGCGACGCTGACGGTCGGCCTGATCGCCGTCGGCCTCCCCAAGGAGGTCGCCGCACCCGCGGTGCTGCTCTACCGGCTGCTCACTCTGTGGCTGCCGGTACTGCCGGGCTGGCTGATGTTCAACCACCTGACGCGGAAAGAGGCGCTGTAGCCCGCGCGTCAACCCGCCCGTCCCTCGTACGGCCCCTGCCCCGAGCGCACCGCCCGGCGCGACCGCACGATGGACGCATGCCGAATCCCTCCCGGCTGCGCGCCGCCGCCCTGACCGCCACCGCCGTCACGCTGTCCGCCCTGCTGGCAGGGTGCGGCGGCGGTTCGCCCAAGGACGACGAGAACCTCTCGGAACAGAGGCTCAGCTGGAAGGACTGCCCGGCACCTTCCGAGGCCGAGGGCGGCGGCGCCGCCCCCTCCCCGCTGCCGGACGGCGACGAGTGGCAGTGCGCCACCATGAAGGCGCCCCTCGACTACGACGACCCCGAGGGCGACACGATCGGCCTCGCGCTGATCCGGGCCGAGTCGAGCGGCGCGGCCGACGCGCAGATCGGCTCGCTGATCTTCAACTTCGGCGGCCCCGGCGGATCGGGCGTGACCACGCTGCCCGCCTTCGGGCAGGACTACGCGAAGCTGCGCACGCGCTACGACCTGGTCAGCTTCGACCCGCGCGGCGTCGGCCGCAGTGCCACGGTGGAGTGCTTGGACGACAAGCGGCTCGACACCTACTTCCAGCAGGACGCCACCCCCGACGACGCGGCCGAGCGCACCGAGTTGGTGGACAACACGGAGAAGTTCAACGCGGCCTGCGAGAAGAACTCGAAGAAGGTCCTCCCGCACGTGCCCACCACCGACGCGGCCCGCGACATGGACCTGATGCGCCAGGTCCTCGGCGACGACAAGCTGTACTACTTCGGCATCTCCTACGGCACCGAACTCGGCGGCGTCTACGCCCACCTGTTCCCGAAGAAGGTGGGCCGGGCCGTCTTCGACGCGGTCGTCGACCCCACGCAGACCCCGGAACAGGGCTCGCTCGGACAGGCCGAGGGCTTCCAGCTCGCGCTCGACAACTTCGCCGAGGACTGCGTGTCCCAGGTCGAGGACTGTCCGATCGGGGACACCGCCGACGACGTCAAGTCCCGTATCGCCCGGCTGCTGAAGGACCTGGACCGCAAACCGATCCCCGGCATCTTTCCCCGCGAGCTCACCGAGACCGCGGCGACCGGCGGCATCGCACAGGCGCTGTACTCGAAGGACTTCTGGGAGTACCTCACCGAGGGCCTGGAGCAGGCCTACGACGGTGACGGCCGGGTCCTCATGGTGCTGTCGGACGCGTTGAACGGGCGCAACGAGAACGGCCAGTACAGCAACATCACCGCGGCCAACGTCGCGATCAACTGCGCCGACGACAAGCCCCGGTACGACACCGCCTACGTGGAAAGCAAGCTGCCCGAATTCCGGAAGGCGTCCCCGCTGTTCGGCGACTTCCTCGCCTGGTCCATGCTCAGCTGCACCGACTGGGCGGTGGCCGGCGCCGCCGACCATCCGGACGTCAGCGCCCCGGGTGCGCCGCCGATCCTGGTGATCGGCAACACCGGCGACCCGGCGACGCCCTACGAGGGAGCCGGGAGGATGGCCGAGGCGCTTGGGAAGGGTGTCGGTGTGGAACTGACCTACAAGGGCCAGGGCCACGGTGCCTACGACAGCAAGAACAAGTGCGTGCGGAACGCGGTGGACGGCTACCTGCTGGATGGGAAGGTACCCGCGGCCGGTACCGTCTGCAGCTGACCGCAACATCGCCCCAGGACTGGGAAAACGCCAGGTCAAAGCGTTATCCACAGGCTTCGGCGGGCGCTGCGTGATCCGCCTACCATGGCATGACCGCCATCCGCCGCACGGCGCGGACGGCTTGCGTGGGGGGAGAGGACATGGCGCGACTCGTACGGTGGACGGCTCTGACGGCCGCCGCCGCACTGCTGACGGCGGGCTGCAGCGACGGCTCGTCCGACGAGGACAGGGACGACGGGGGCCGGAGCAGCGCGGGGCCCTCGGCGGCGGCACCGTCCGGGGTGCCCGAGGCGCTGGCCTCCCAGTCGCTGGACTGGGGCCGCTGCAAAGGCACCGCCGACTCCCCCGCGCCGGGCGGCGACTGGCAGTGCGCCAAGCTCAAGGCGCCACTGGACTGGTCCGACCCGGACGGCGAGACCATCGACCTCGCGCTGATCCGGGCCAAGGCCAAGGGCGAGAAGCGCATCGGCTCCCTGCTGTTCAACTTCGGCGGCCCGGGCGGCTCCGGCGTCTCCATGATGCCGTCCTACGGCGAGAGCGTCTCCTCACTGCACGAGCGGTACGACCTGGTGAGCTGGGACCCGCGCGGGGTGGCCGCCAGCGAGGGCGTCCGCTGCCGCACCGACGAGGCGATCGAGGCGGCCGAGGCGGTGGACTCCACGCCGGACACCGCGACCGAGGAACAGGCGTATCTGAAGGACGCGGCCGACTTCGGCAAGGGCTGCCAGAAGGCCGCCGGCAAGCTGATGGCGCACGTCTCGACCACGGACACGGCCCGCGACATGGACCTGATGCGCCATGTACTGGGCGACGAGAAGATGCACTACTTCGGCATCTCGTACGGCACCGAACTCGGCGGGGTGTACGCCCACCTGTTCCCGAAGCGGGTGGGCCGCGTGATCCTCGACGCCGTCGTGGACCCGGGCGCCGACACGATGGGCCACGCCGAGAACCAGGCCAGGGGCTTCCAGCGGGCGCTGGACGACTACTTGAAGTCGACCGGGCAGGAACCCGGGCAGGGATCGCGGAAGATCGCCGCCCTGCTGGAGCGGCTGGACGCGGAGCCCCTGCCGACGTCGTCGTCGGGACGGAAGCTGACGCAGACGCTCGCGCTCACCGGCATCGTGCTGCCGCTCTACAGCAAGACCAGTTGGCCGTCCCTGACCAGCGCGCTGGCGGCGGCCGAGGAGGGCGACGGCTCGGAGCTGCTCGCACTCGCCGACGGCTACAACGAACGGGACGACTCGGGGCGCTACGGCACGACGCCCCACTCCCAACGGGTCATATCGTGCCTGGACGACAAGCAGCGGCCGACCGTGGAGGAGACGAAGGCCCTGCTGCCGAGGTTCGAGAAGGTCTCGCCGGTCTTCGGAGCCTTCCTGGGCTGGGACACGGCCGGCTGGTGTCACGACTGGCCCGTTCCCGGACAGCACGAGACCCCGGAGGTGAGCGCGGCCGGCGCGGCCCCGATCCTGGTGGTCGGCAACACCGGCGACCCGGCCACGCCCTACGAGGGGGCCCGCAGGATGGCGGACGAGCTGGGCAAGGACGTCGGTGTGATGCTCACCTGGAAGGGCGAGGGGCACGGGGCGTACGGGAGCGGGAGCGACTGTGTCGACTCCGCGGTGGACACCTACCTGCTGAAGGGGACGGTGCCCGAGGACGGCAAGGTCTGCTCATGACGACGGCGGGGGCTTCGGGCGCCCGTGGTGCGCGAAACCCCCGCCGTCCGGAAGACCAGCTTCGGTCAGTGGACGAGCTCCGGTCAGTAGACCGGCTTCGCCGGCTCGATCTGGTTGACCCAGCCGATCACACCGCCGCCGACGTGGACGGCGTCCGAGAAGCCCGCGGACTTCAGGACCGCCAGGACTTCCGCACTGCGGACACCCGTCTTGCAGTTCAAGACGATCTTCTTGTCCTGCGGCAGGCTCTCCAGGGCGGAGCCCATGAGGAACTCGTTCTTCGGGATCAGCCTGGCGCCCGGGATGGAGACGATCTCGAACTCGTTCGGCTCGCGGACGTCGATGAGCTCGATGTTCTCGCCGTCGTCCATCCACTCCTTGAGCTGCTTGGGAGTGATCGTGGAGTCGGCGGCCGCCGCCTGGGCCTCCTCGGACACGACGCCGCAGAAGGCCTCGTAGTCGATGAGCTCGGTGACGGTCGGGTTCTCGCCGCAGACCGCGCAGTCGGGGTCCTTGCGGACCTTGACCTGGCGGTACTGCATCTCCAGGGCGTCGTAGATCATCAGACGGCCGAGCAGCGGCTCGCCGATGCCCGCGAGGAGCTTGATGGCCTCGTTGGTCTGGATGGAGCCGATGGACGCGCACAGCACGCCCAGGACGCCGCCCTCGGCGCAGGAGGGGACCATACCGGGGGGCGGGGGCTCCGGGTAGAGGCAGCGGTAGCACGGACCGTGCTCGGACCAGAAGACGGACGCCTGGCCGTCGAAGCGGTAGATCGAGCCCCAGACGTAGGGCTTGTTCAGCAGCACACAGGCGTCGTTGACCAGATAGCGGGTCGCGAAGTTGTCCGTACCGTCGACGATCAGGTCGTACTCGCTGAAGATGTCCATCACGTTGTCGGCCTCGAGCCGCTCCTCGTGAAGGATCACGTTCACGTACGGGTTGATGCCCTTGATGGTGTCGTGGGCGGACTCGGCCTTCGAGCGGCCGATGTCGGCCTGGCTGTGGATGACCTGCCGCTGCAGGTTGGACTCGTCGACCTCGTCGAACTCGACGATGCCGAGCGTGCCGACACCGGCTGCCGCCAGGTACATCAGGGTCGGCGACCCGAGGCCGCCCGCGCCCACGGCGAGCACCTTGGCGTTCTTCAGCCGCTTCTGCCCGTCCATCCCCACGTCGGGGATGATCAGGTGGCGGGAGTACCTGCGGACCTCGTCTACGGTGAGCTCGGCGGCCGGCTCGACCAGGGGTGGCAGCGACACGGGGACTCCGTTGGTCGGTCAGTGATTACGGTTGCTCTGCCAGTAACACTGCCACGGCCTTTTTCATTCCGAGACACCCGTCCCGACCCGCGAGACGATTTCGTCCCAGTAGCCGGGCATCGTCTCCCAGGGGTCCACCCGGCCGCCCAGGTTCGTGCGGTCGGTGAAGTAGATCGTCGCGGCACCCTGCCAGCGGGCGATGCGCAGCGCCTCCTCCAGGTGCCTGCGCGGCACGCCGTGGACGAAGTGGCAGAAGCGCTCGGGCGGGTGGTCGGCGCTCCAGTCGGCCGCCTGGGACCAGCGGTAGTCGGCCCAGGTGCCGGAGAAGGTGACGAGTTGGTCGGCGTTCTCGGCGTAGCCGGGGTAGGGGTGGGTGCCGTGGCCGAGGACGATGTGGGCGTTGTCACGGATCACGCGGAGCGTGCCGACCGTGCGGCGGACCTCTGGGAGGGCGGCCCGGTCGGACGGGCAGCGGTCGAGGAGGAAGCCGTCGACCTGGTACCAGTCGAGATACCGGTGGGCCTCGGAGACCTGATCGCCGAGGCTTCGTGCCCCGTACGCGGCGTCGACGTGGCCCAGGACGCGGACTCCCGCGTTGCGCAGGCGGCCGGCGGCCTCCAGGCAGCGCGGGTCGGGGTGGGCGCCGGGGCCGTCGGAGATGTTGAGGACGACCCAGTGCAGGGGTGTGCCCGGGCAGGTGAGGCCGGCCCACTCGTCGGGGGCGACGAGGGGGTGGGCCAGCCCGGGGACGCCGAGGCCGGTGCGTATGCCGGTGCTCGCGGTGCCCGTCCTCGTGCTGGTCAGATACGACATGCCGCCTCCATCCAGATGTCCGCGAGGGACTCTTCGAGACCGATCCGGGGCCGCCAGCCGAGCCGGTCGCGTGCGGTGCGCACATCGGCCTGCTGCCAGCTGCCGCAGCCGTCCGGGTAGGGGTAGGCGACCGGCGCGGCGTGCTCGGTGTCGGCGCGGTCACCGCGGTGCCCGAGGGGTTCCGGACGGTGGTGGCCGAGGGCGTCGGCGCGGTGGTGGCCCAGGGCGTCGACGCGGTGCCCGGCGGATTCGGTGCGGGGGTGGCCGATGGTCGGCCGCAGCGCGCCGGGCGGTCCGTCGAGTTCGTGCAGGGCGCCGCCGTAGCCGGCCACGCGCGCGAGGGTGGCGGCGGCGTCGCGCAGGCGGACGGCGCGGCCGGAGCCGATGTTGATGACGCCCTGGGCGGCGGAGAGCGAGGCGGCGTGCACGGCGCGGGCGACGTCGCGGACGTCGATGAAGTCGCGCTGGGCACCGAGGCCGCCGAGCCGCAGCTCACCGTCGCCGGACTGCATCGCGCGGCGCATGGCCTCGGCGAGGCGGCCCAGTGGGGAGCCGGCGGGGGTGCCGGGTCCTGCGGGTGAGAAGACGCGGAGGACGACGGCGTCCAGGCCGGAGCCGAGGACCAGTTCGGTCGCGGCGAGTTTGCTCACCCCGTAGGGGCCGCCGGGGCGGGGCACGGCGTCCTCGGCCGTGGAGGAGCCGGGCTGGCTGGGCCCGTACTCCGCGCTGCAGCCGACCTGCACCAGCCGGGCACCGCACCCGCTGCGGCGCAGGGCCTCGCAGACGGTGGCGACGGCGACGGTGTTGTGCCGGGTGAGTTCGCGGGCGCCGCCCCGGGTGGCGCCGGCGCAGTTGACGACGACGCCGGGGTGGACCGCGTCCAGGAAGCGGGTGAGGGCGCCGGGGCTGCCGCTGGCGAGGTCGAAGCGGACGTCGGCGTCGTCACCGCGGCCGAGAGCGGTGAGCTGGACGGCCGGGTCGGCGAGGAGGCGGTCGGCGACGAAGCGTCCGATGTAGCCGTTGGCTCCGATCAGCAGGACTCTCATCGGACGGCTCCCGGTGCCGAGGCGTCGGGTCGGGAGGTGGTCATCTGGGGGCTCCTTCAGGGGGTGTTGCGGACATGTGGAGGGCTGCCGGGAGCGTGCTCATCCCGGCCGTTCCGTCGCTGCGCCGGCATGGGCGTGGGCGTGGGCGGACGCCCTGGTCAGGCGGCGGGACGCGTGCACCAGGAGGGTCAGCGCGCCGATGCCGCAGGCCGCCGTGGGAACACCGGCCGGGCCGCAGACGGCGACCACGGTCTCCACGGGGACGGCCAGGAAGTCACAGCCGGGGAGGCGGCCGGCGAAGAGCGTTGCGAGGGCGGCTCCCTCGGCGGCGGCCGTGGCGGTGAGGACGAGCGTGGCGGAGTGGGCGTGGCCGTGCACGGTGAGCAGCCGGGCGAGCAGCAGCAGGGCGCCCAGGGCGAGGGCCTGGGGGTGGGCCGCGGGCTCGTCCAGGACCGCGCCGGTCAGTGTGAGCAGGGCCGTCAGCGCGCCCATGTACAGGGCGAAGGTGCCGAGCAGGAGGGGGCGTACGGAGGCGGAGAAGTCGGCGAGGCCACGGCTGGACGTCAGTTTGCGCCGGGCGCGCACGGCGAAGAGGTGGGCGCTGACCGCCGCGGGCGCGCAGGACAGCGCGAGCGCCACGACGGGGGCCACGGTGACGGGCCACGCGCCGTCGGCCGTGCCGTCCGGCAGGGCGTCGGGGCCGCCGGCGAGGGCGGTGCGCAGGAGTCCGTCGCCGAGGAGGGCGTAGCCGACCAGCCAGCAGGTCCAGGTACCGGTGGTGCGGGTGGCGGCGCTCAGCGGCCCTCGGCGCAGTGCCGCGCGCAGCGCCAGTGTCACGGCGAGCGCGCCGACGGCGGCGGCGATCAGGCGCGGCCGGCCGTCGGTGAGGCGCAGGCCGGCCACGGCGGCGGCGCACAGAACGCCGGGCAGCAGGGCGAGCACGATCCAGGCTGCGCGGATCCTCGGTGCCGGCGGGTCCGTGGGGCGCGGCGCCGGGTCGTCGTCGCGCGGGACGCGGGCGTACATCTCCTCCGCGAGGGAGAAGACGTCCCGGTGCCGGAAGCGTGCGGCGGTCCGGTCGGTGACGCCGTGCGCCTCCAGGCCGGCCGCGATCTCCAGCGGGTCCACGGCGCGTTCGCACAGTTCGCGGTGGCGGTGCATCAGGGCCTTCACGGGGTCCGCGGCGGACCGGCGGGCACGGGTGGGCGACTGCCGGTCGTGCGCGGGCGACCCGACGCCCGCGCCACGGCTCCCGCCCCCAGCCGTCTCCCCCTCAGCCGTCCCACCCCGCTCCCCACCGACGTCCGTCAGGGGCTGGTCGGTCAGAGACCGGCGTGAGCGTTCGTCCCAGGCGCCCGGGCTGCCGGGTGTCTCGGGTCGGTCCAGTTCGCCGAGGCCGCTCATCGGGACGCTCCCTCGGTCGCGGCGGAGACGGGGGCCGTGGCCGCGACGGGTGCGTCCGTCGCCCAGCCGGGGCCGCCGCGGACGGCGATCCGGGCCGCGGGGTCGGCCCATCGGCCGGGGACGTGGGCCTCGGCCGGTACGCCGAACGGCAGGGGTTCGCCCATGTCGTCGAGGAGGACGCGCCGTACCGGTGTGCACGAGAGGATCTCCAGGTAAATGCCGTGAAATGCCGCGACGTTCTGCTCGACGGTGAACAGCTCCAGTGCGCGGGCGCGCGCGGCGGCTCCGAGGCGCTCGCGGCGCTCGGGGTCACGCAGCAGGGCGACGCACGCCTCGGCGAGCGCCCTCGGATTGCGCGGGGGCACGACGAGTCCGGTGCCGCCGATGGCCTCCACCACCGCGCCGACGTCCGTGGACACGGTCGCCCGACCGCAGAACATGGCCTCGACCAGCCCGGCCGGGAATCCCTCGACGACGCTCGAGAGCACCACCAGGGCGGCGGAGGCGTACGCGTCGGCGCGGGACGGCAGTTCCGGTCCGCCGGTCTCCTCGAAGGACACCGGGTTGCGGCCGACGGCGTGCGGACCGTCGGCCTCGTCGGGGAAGAGCTGTGCGGCCAGGCCCTCGCAGTGGGCGAGGTAGGCCGCGCCCTCGGGGCCGGACGGCGTGCCGACGACCCGCAGGCGCGCCCCGGGCTCGGCCCTGCGGATCTCCGCGAAGGCGTGCAGCAGCGAGACCAGGTCCTTCGCCGGCTCGACGCGGCCGACCCAGACGAGGGTCTGCGGATCGGCGCACTCCGGCGACTCCCCCGCCTCGGCGAAGGGCGCGGCGTCCATGCCCGGGTGGACCGTGCGGAGCTTGGCACGGTCGGCACCGCAGCGTTCCTGCCAGCGGCGGGCGTGCGTGTTGCCGGGTGTGATCACGGCCGCGCGCCGGTAGGTCTCGGCGGCCAGCCGGCCGTGGAACGCGGCCAGCAGGGTCCGTATCGACGGCGGGGCGTCGGGTTCCGTGAGGTAGTGCGTGCGCAGCCGGACGCCGTACTCGGTCACCAGCAGGGGCACGTCGCAGAAGTGGCGGGCGAGCAGGCCGGGCAGGGCGGCCGGGCCGCCGGAGGCCGCGTGGCACAGGTCCACGGCGCCGAGGCCGTCGTCCTCGTACCAGTCGAGCGACAGGGGGCGCAGGGCGCGTTCGAGGCGCGCGGCGACGGTGAGCAGATCGGGGACGCGCGCCTCGCGGGCGGAGCGGTGGGCGCCGGGCGCGCGACAGGCGCGTTCCAGGGCGCGTACGGCGGTGTCCGACCGGAGTGCGGCGGGCAGCCCGCCCTCGTCGCGGGCGAGTTCGGCGAGGCCGTACAGAGCGCTGGCGAAACGGTCCGCCTCTAGGGCCGACGCCTCCTCCGAGGCCGCGGAGGGATCTCCGGGTGCGGCCGTGCACAGGGCGGCGGCGAACTCGCCGTAGCACTCGGCGAAGCGCCGGCGCGCGCGCCGTCCGAGCACGATCCGGTCGTCCCCGGCCTCCCACAGCGAGGCGGTGCGCACCCGGCCGACCTGCGGCGGCAGCGGCACCCACCCCTCGGCTTCCTGGTGCTCGCTGCTGCTGAGCGCGTAGACGTCGAACTCGTGCCGGGCCAGCCCGCGCACGAGCCGGTCGCACCAGAGTCCGGCCTCACCGCTCACATACGGATAGCCACCCTCCGTAAGCAGTCCGATGCGCACGCGCGCACCCCCGATCTCCCGTTTGGGGAGCCGCCGTTGGCCCGGCGGCTCGCAGCGGGACGAACGTATGCGGACAAGGCGGTGGCGTGATGGACGGTTGTCCGTCGCGCCACCAAAAGGGGTGAACGGTCGTAACTTTCCCGTGCGGGGCGCGTTCCGTCGCGCTAAGAGATCACGGAGTCACCGCGTGTGACACTTCGGCCAAGCCCGGTGGTCGCCGTCGCGGGGCCCGGTCAGCCGTTCGGGAAGGCCCAGGGGTTGGGGCGGCAGTCGATCCCGTCGTGGTCGACGAACTTGGTCTGCTGCTGCATGACCGGGGCGAGTTCGCCGTCCTTGTCGCAGGTGACGTGGTTGAAGCCGAGGCGGTGGCCGACCTCGTGATTGATCAGCATCTGGCGGTACGCGAGCATCGCGTCACCGTAGGGCTCCGCGCCCTGCGCCCACCGGTAGGCGTTGATCATAATGCGTTCGGTGGCGGCGGAGTCGCAGGAGACGGTGTCCTCGGTCGTGTCCAGGCCGGACTTGGCGCACCAGTCGGCGGTGGTGCCGGGGCTGGCCAGCGTGATCACGAAGTCGGGCTGCCCCGAGTGGATGCGCTCGAAGGTGCGGGCGCCGTCGTGGGCCCAGCTCCGCTCGTCGTTGAGGGTCTTCTGCACGGCCTCGGCGAAGAGGTCGCCGTCGAGACCGAGCCCCCGTTCGACGTCCACACGGTAGGTGTACTTCTGTCCCTTCCCGGGCGCCTTGGCGATGCCGGGGATCGCGTCGAACTTCCCCGACGCCTTGAGCTTGGGGCTGAGCGGGTACCTCTTGCCGAACTTCTGCTCGTACGTCAGTGGTGCGGCGGCCTCGGGCGCGGAGGGTGTCGGCCGTTCGTCATCGCGGGACGCGGAGTCGTGGGCGTCGCGGGCCTGGCCGGAAGCCGACTGCGACCGCGTACCGCCGTCTCCGTCCGCCCCGTCGGCGACCTGGCCGGCCACGACCACCGCCAGCACGGTGGTGACGGCGGCCGCGGCGATGCCGGTGAACGCCCTGCCCTTGCCGCCCTTGGCCGGCGCGGGCTCGCCCGTGGGCGGGGCGTCGTCGTCGCCGTCGTCCACGCCCGGTCCGGCGTCCGCGCCGAGTCGGCCGCCGTCGTCCGCGCTCCAGTCGGTGACGGAGGCGTACGGGTCGGCGGACGGCGCGGGGGCGGGCGTACGGCGCGGAGGACGGGCGGCGAAGACGTCGTCGTCCTCGACGAAGGCGTCCAGGTAGTCCTGGCGCGGCCCGCCCTGAGGTGCCTGTCGCTGCCGCGGGAGGGCCGGGCCCGGCCTGGTGAACCGGTCAGGAGCCGCCGCCCGGCCGCTCAACTCACCCCAGCCGCCGCCCGCTTCACGCTGCTCGGGGTGACCGCCCCGGACTCGCGGCACGCCCTGCGCGGGAGTGCCGTCGGAGAACCTGGGGACGCCGTGCGCGGGCGTGCCGTCGGGGGACCGGGGGACGCCGTGCGCAGGCGTGCCGTCGGGGAATCTGGGAACACCGTGCGCGGGAGTGCCGTCGGGAAACCGCTGGGCCCCGTACGCGGGCGTACCGCCCGGGGCACCCTGCGCACCCGGGAAACCGCGCCCCGGCCCGCCGCCGCCCGGAAGCGTCGGAAATCCATGGGCGGGCGTACCGTCCGGGAACCGTGGATCAAGACCTCGCTCCGGACCCGCGTACCCCTGGGGACCGCGCTGTGGGCTCCGAGGCCCACCCCTCGCCTTGGCGGTGTCCGCGGCGTCGGCCTTGGGGGCGGGTCCACGGCGGCTGTGGCGTCCCACGTCGCGCCTCAGCCTCCTGTGCTCTGGTTGGCGGGTTCGTCGTCGACGATCCCGTCGGTCCGCTCGCCGACCGTCGGCCGCTCGGTGTCCGCGAGGAGTTCGCGGAAGGCCGTGGCCACGGTCTCCGGGTATTCCATCATCGCCACGTGTCCCGCGTCCGGCAGGGTCAGCAGCCGGGAGTCACGGAAGGCATGGACGGCCCGCCGGGCCATGCGGTAGCCGACGAGTTGGTCGCGTCCACCGTAGACCAGCAGGGTCGGTGCGAGAACCCGTTCGGCCTGTCGCCACAGCCCGTACTGGCCACCCAGCGTGTAGGCGTTCACGATCCCGCGCGCGGAACGCGCCATCGCGTCCCAGAAGTACGGCAGCCGCAGCCGCCGCTCCATCTCCTCGACGGCGTTGCGGAAGCCCTCCGGCGACACCAGTCCCGGATCTCCGTAGCAGAGCGCCGTCACACCGCGGACCCGCTGCTCCGCGGTCCACTCCCGGGTGAGCCGGTTGAACAGCGACACCACCCCCGGCAGCGCCAGCAGCCCCGTGGGCACGGCGCTGCGCTGCACGCGGAGCTCCGGCAGCGCGGGCGAGACCAGGGTCAGCGTGCGCACCAGGTCCGGCCGCGCCGCGGCGACCCGCGTGACGACGGCGCCGCCGAGCGAGTTGCCGAAGAGGTGCACGGGGCCGCGCCCGGACGCGTCGACGTACCGGACGACCGCGCGGGCGTGGCCGGTGATCGAGTAGTTGCCGTCGTCCGGCGGCGGGGAGTCGCCGAAGCCGGGCAGGTCGAGCGCCTCGCTCTCGACGACACCGTCCAGCAGCGGCATCAGCGCCGACCAGTTCTGGGAGGAGCCGCCGAGGCCGTGGACGTACAGGGCGGGCGGCAGGCCGTCGCGGAGCGGGCGCGTGGAGCGCACCGTCAGGGTCATGCCGGGCAGGTGCACCGACCTGAGCCGCTCACCTTCGGCGATCTTGACGGCCGCGACCTTCGGCAGCACGTTCGCGGGCGGCACGGAGGGCGGCTCGGAGGACGGCTCGGTCGAAGGCATGCGGCAATGTTACGAGACGATCACGCCGTGACTCGTGTGTCGGCCATCACAAGCGGCGGAGAGCCGGGGACGCGTCCGGCGGACGGTACCGGGCGTGCGCGACGCATGGCGTCCGAATCGGGTGTCTCCTAGGCTCGTGGAGTGGGCACCCGCTTTTGGCCCCCGCATCCCCGGGGACGTTCGTACGAAGGGAGCCCATCATGACCGTCGACCCGACCGATCCCGAGACCTTCGACGCCGAGACACCGGAACCCGAGGAAATCGATGTCGAGGCACCCGACGCCGACGCGGCCGAGCAGCACGCGGACCTCGCGCCGGAGCACGACGACCCGCTCACCGGCGCCGACACCGACCGCGCCAACGAGGCCGACCTGGCCGAACAGGCCCGGGTCGTCTCCAGTGGCGAGGACGACTACCGCTGAGCGTCGAGTGGAAGGAAGGCGCATCTCTGCCCGGCCTGGACCATTTTGAAACCTGTTGTGCGGCTATCGGCACCGTCCGGTCCGTGAAATTCTGCGCTCGCAGCGCACACACCACGGTTACCGAAAAGTACGATGACGACGCGGCGCACACCGCACGAGGACGACTATGGGAGGCGGCGTGACAGCCATCGAGCAGACAGAGGCGGTACGCCCGCGGGGCACACGCCTTCCCCGCCGAGCCCGACGCAACCAGCTGCTGGGCGCCGCACAGGAAGTGTTCGTGGCCCAGGGCTACCACGCGGCCGCGATGGACGACATCGCCGAGCGGGCCGGCGTCAGCAAGCCCGTGCTCTACCAGCACTTCCCTGGCAAGCTCGACCTCTACCTCGCCCTGCTGGACCAGCACTGCGAGGCCCTGATCCAGTCCGTACGCAGCGCGCTCGCCTCGACGACCGACAACAAGCAGCGCGTCCGGGCGACGATGGACGCGTACTTCGCGTACGTCGAGGACGACGGCGGCGCCTTCCGCCTGGTCTTCGAGTCGGACCTGACCAACGAGCCCGCCGTGCGCGAGCGCGTCGACAAGGTCACGAACGAGTGCGCCGAGGCGATCTGCGACGTGATCGCCGAGGACACCGGCCTCTCGCGCGCCGAGTCGATGCTGCTGGCCTCCGGTCTGGGCGGCCTCGCTCAGGTGGTGGCCCGCTCCTGGCTGCACAGCGACCGCAGCGTGCCGCGCGACCAGGCGGTGCAACTGCTGACCTCACTGGCCTGGCGCGGCATCGCCGGTTTCCCGCTGCACGGCACCGAGCAGCACTGACCGGCACGGTACGAAGGGGGCGCGCGGCGGGTCTGTTCCCGCCCGCTGTTCGCTCCTGGCGTTCTCCGACGCACCGTGTACGTCCCCTCACCGGGCTAATGTGTGCTGGGTACGGCGCGGAAGATCGCGCACTTCACTGACCGTCGGAGGGACATAGCCGTGGAGGTCAAGATCGGCGTGCAGCACGCGCCCCGCGAGATCGTTCTGGAGAGCGGTCAGAGTGCCGAGGAAGTCGAGAGTGTGGTGGCCGAGGCACTGGCCGGCAAGTCCCAGCTGCTGAGCCTCGTGGACGAACACGGCCGCAAGGTCCTGGTGCCGGCCGACCGGCTCGCGTACGTCGAGATCGGCGAGCCGTCCCCGCGCAAGGTGGGCTTCGGCGCGCTGTAGCCCGAAAGCGGGACGACGGACGAAGTCGCGGGGGGGGGGGGGCGGGGGGGCGGGGGGCGGGCGCCCGCCCGCCCCCCCCCCGCCGGAGGCGGCGGGCGCGCCCGGAGGGCGGAGCACTGCTAGCCGCCC